>JAILIO010000158.1 GCA_024695225.1 Lachnospiraceae bacterium | reverse complement strand
CTCTGCGATGACATCCATGCGGTAACGCTGTGCTGTAAGTCCGGATGCGCTCGTATCAAAAGAAGTAAATAAGGCCATATAATATCCCTCCCTTCAGGATCAGGTAGATCTCATAACTGACTGCAGATTGTTAAACTCTGCATCGATCCCGGACATGATCCCGTTGTACCTGATCTGGTTTGAAGCCAGTTCGATATTCTCCTGCTCAGGATCCACGTTGTTTCCGTCAAGCCTGTACGAATAAGCTGTCATATCCTCGTAAGGCTGGGCGTTCAGCTTCCCCAGGTCATCATTTGCATGATGTACCTTGGAGTCCATGGTCTGATACTTCGTATTTCTGAGCTCCTGCCGCAATGTGGTCTCAAAATCTATATCCTGTCTCTTATAGGTCGGAGTATCGGCATTGGCTATATTGTTGGTGATCAGCTCATTCCTTCTCCAGGATCCGTCGGCTGCCTTGTCCAGCACATTGATATAGTCAAAAGCTTCTGTTTTTACAAACACACTCATGACTCCGTCCTCCCTTCTATCGTGTTTCAGTCACATAAAAATACAACATAAAGTATATACTCTGTATCCGGATAACGCAAGAGCGGAAGCATACGCTTCCGCCCTTCCATGGGATACGAGACTCCACATCTCCATTGTATAGCCGCGTATTTCAAAAATCAAGACTATAATCTTCAGTCGTCATTCTCCGGCAAGGGCTCCGAATATCCGCATTCCCTGTCGGAACAGACTATCTTTTTCCCCTTTATCACCATGATCTTGCCGCATTTGGGGCAGGATTTATCGACAGGTCTCTGCCAGGACACGAAATCACAGTCGGGATAGCCCAGGCATCCGTAATATCTGCGCCCCTTCTTGGATCTTCTGATCACAATGTCGTTTCCGCATTTAGGACAGGCCACGCCGATCTTCTCAAAGAAAGGCTTTGTGTTCCTGCACTCAGGGAATCCGGGACATGCAAGGAATTTTCCGTAGGGGCCGTATTTCACAACCATCTTCCTGCCGCATTCCTCGCAGACCACATCGGTCTCCTCATCGGCCACCTTGATGTTTTCAAGCTCTTTCCTGGCCTTCTCAACAGCAGCGTCCAGATCCGGATAAAAATTCTCTATGATGGTCTTCCACTTCACACTGCCCATCTCGACACCGTCTAACAGAGTCTCCATATTGGCGGTGAAATTCACATCCACGATCTCGGGGAATTCTCTTTTCATGATACCGTTTACAGCATCCCCCAGCTCCGTGACAAAGAGATTCTTCTCTTCCTTTGTCACATAGTGTCTGGACACCAGCGTAGATATCGTGGGGGCGTATGTGCTGGGACGGCCTATGCCCATCTCTTCCATTGCCCTCACAAGCCCCGCCTCTGTATACCTGGGGGGCGGAGAGGTAAAATGCTGTTTAGGATCGAATGCTTTAAGGCTCAGCACATCCCCCTTTTCGAGACCACCCTTCAAAAGCGGATCTGATTTTTCATTGTCCTCAGGAGTCCAAAGCTTCAGGAAGCCGTCAAAGCTTATGTTTGAGGCGGACATTGTAAATATCTCTTTCCCGGCGGAGATCTTTGCGGACATGGTGGAATAGACCGCATTGGTCATTCGGCTGGCGGTGAATCTCTGCCAGATCAGCCTGTAAAGTCTGAACTGATCCCTGGAAAGGCTGTCTTTTATATCTTCGGGAAGTCTTGTGATATCCGTAGGTCTGATGGCTTCGTGGGCATCCTGTATCCTTCCGGAATCCCCCTTCTTTTCCTCTTCCACAGACACAGCATAGGGTTCGCCGTATTTTTCGCGGATGAATTCCCCTGCTGAGACCACTGCCTCATAAGCCACCCTGACCGAATCGGTCCTCAAATAGGTTATGATACCGTCTTCATAAAGCTGCTGGGCTATGCTCATAGTCTTGTAAGGGCTCATGTTCAGCCTGTTTGACGCATCCTGCTGAAGGGTGGATGTGGTATATGGAAGGGGAGCTTTTCTGACCCTGGTTCCGGTCTTTACTTCCTTCACGGTGAACTTCTCTTTAGAGGCAGCCTTGACTATCCTGTCCGCCTCTGCCTTGTCGTTCACCTCGCGTTTCCCGGAATCATCCCCCCAGTAATGGGCGTTTATGGGATTCTTCTCTCCTTTTAATGAAAGTGTTGCATCTATTGTCCAGTATTCCTTGGGAATAAAGGCGTTTATCTCGTCCTCCCTGTCACAGATGATCCTGAGAGCCACAGACTGCACTCTTCCAGCGGAGAGTCCCCTTTTGATCTTCTCCCAGAGAAGGGGTGATATCCTGTATCCCACTACCCTGTCCAGACAGCGCCTGGCCTGCTGGGCGTCCACCAGGTTCATATCGATCTCCCTGGCATTTTTAAGGGAAGTCCTGACTGCGCTCTTGGTTATCTCATTGAATGTGATCCTGGATACTTTCTTGCCGCTGTCTCCCAGTTTCAGCGCATACATGAGATGCCAGGAGATGGCCTCCCCCTCGCGGTCAGGGTCCGTCGCCAGATATATCTGTGAAGATTTTTTCACTTCTTTTCTGAGAGCTGCAAGCACCTCACCTTTTCCGCGTATGGTTATATACTCGGGTTCGTAGTCATTATTGGTGTTTATGCCAAGCCTTGATTTAGGCAGATCCCGCACATGACCACCACTGGCCATGACGGTATAATTGGCTCCCATGAATTTTTTTATTGTCTTTACTTTGGCCGGAGACTCAACGATCACCAGTTTTTTGTCCATCGGACGCTTTCCTCACTTATTCTTTTCGTATATTATCTTTAAACCTTTAAGTGTCAATTCCCTGTCGTAGACATCTATCATGCGGGTGCTTTCGGATATGATGCCGCCAAGTCCGCCTGTAGCCACCACCTTCATCTCATCAAATCCCATTTCTTCTTTTATGTGAGTGATGATGTATTCCGCCTGTCCTATCTGACCGTATACAAGTCCTGCCTGCATACTGGTGATGGTGTTTCTGGCCAGGATGGAATCGGGCTTCTCAATGGCGATGGAAGGAAGCTTTGCCGTTCCCTCCCACAATGCCTTTGCGGATATCCCTATGCCGGGGGCCGTAAGACCTACGGTGAACTCCCCTGCCGCCGTGACCAGATCATAGGTAGTGGCAGTGCCGTAATCTATGACCAGTGTGGGACCTCCGTAGATCGTATAGGCCGCAGCCAGATCCACTATCCTGTCGGCTCCCACTTCGGAGGGGTTTGCCGTCTTGACCTGTATCCCGCTCTTTACTCCGGGTCCCACCACAAGGGGATCAAGGCCCAGATATCTCACCACAGCCTTGTGAAGAAGCTGCAGCACGTCGGGCACAACGCTGGCTTCCACGGCTCCCGTGAGATCGTCCTTATTTATCTCGTTTAAGTCCAGCAGTTCTTTTATCTGTATGCCGTACTCGTCGGAAGTCCTGGGGATCTGGGTGTTCAGTCTGAACTGTGACCTGATCTCTTCTCCGTCAAACACTCCGAAGGTTATATTGGTGTTTCCAACATCTACTGCTAAGAGCATCTCACTTCCTCTTTTTCTTTTCTGCCTTCTCGGCTGCTTTCTTTTCAGCGGCCTTCTTGTCTGCTGCAGTTCTCAGGTAATACCAGATGGAAGGAGCTATCTCTATGGAGGAATAAGTACCGCACACGATACCGATCATAAGAGGCAGTGCAAACTCCTTCACGGATGAGGTTCCAAAGATGAACAGCGACATAACCATGAAGAATGTGGTCAGGGATGTAAATATGGATCTGGACAGTGTCTGTGAGTTACTGGTATCGGTGATCTCCTGAAGATCCCTCCTGTCTCCGGCTCCCACAAGATTCTCTCTGATCCTGTCGAACACGACTATGGTGTCATTTATGGAATATCCGACCAGAGTCAGGATACAGGCCACAAAGGTGGATCCGACGGACATCCTGACGACCGCATAGAAGGACATGACGATCAGCACGTCGTGAACCAGAGCTGCGACAGATCCGGATGCAAAACGCAGATCCTTAAATCTGAGCCAGATATAGATCAGTATACATATGCAGGTAATAATGACCGCTATGACCGCATCGGTTCTCATCTCGTTGCTTATGGTGGATGAGATGCTCTCCGCTGTTATGGCAGTACTCTCGATGCCAAGGGCTTCTACAAGTTTCTCGTCCACCGCGCTTCTCTCGGCAGATTCAAGACGCCTTGTCTTTATGATGACCTCATTGGAGCCTGCCACCTTCTGTATCTGCACATCCGCATCCCCTGTAACCTCCTGGAAAAGCGGAACTATCTCTCTGTTGATATCCTCAAGGCTCATGTCCTCGGGGGTGTTTACCGTGGTGGATGTTCCTCCCACGAACTCAAGGCTGTAATTGAAAGCTTTCTTTCCGCTGGCGCTGTTCACTATCATGACCACTATGCCCGCTGCGATAAGGGCGCAGGAAATGCCGATGCAGAGCTTTGACTTTGCAATGAACCCGCGTTTCTTGGGTTCCTTGGCTGTGCCGTAGAGCTTCACATCCTGAAGTCCAAGGCCGTAGAAGGCGCTCATTATGATCCTGGTGACAAAGAGCGCTGTAAACATGGAAATAATGATACCCAGGGCAAGGGTCTGTGCGAATCCCTTGACCGAACCGGAACCTCTGAGTCCCAGCACCGCTGCTGCGATAAGGGTAGTGACGTTTCCGTCTATGATGGCTGAAAGAGCGCGGTGATAACCGGAGTCGATGGCTCCTTTAAGAGATCTGCCCGCTCTCAGTTCCTCACGGATCCTGGCAAAAACTATAACGTTTGCATCGACCGCCATACCTATTGAAAGGATGATACCTGCCACACCTGAAAGGGTGAGGGTCAGTTCAAAAGCATCCAGCAGTATTACCTCAAGGGCGATATACATGGTCAGCGCAAGGGAGGCTGCAAATCCCATGAGCCTGTATACTGCGATCATCATCACAACTATCAGGATGAAGCCCACAAGACCTGCGATGAGGGAAGTCTGAATGGCATCCTGTCCCAGCTGGGCGCCCACGACCTTGGAATGTATCTCCTCCAGCTGGACCTTGAGTCCACCGATCCTGATGGTCTGTGCCAGCTGCTGGGCCGCTGTTATGTCTTCCATTCCTTCGATTATGGCCTTGCCGTCTGTGATGGCCGCGTTTACCGTGGGAACTGAAACGAACTCACCGTCATAGTAGATACCGATGGTCTCGCCGTTTTCATATGCCTTTGTGGTGGCATCTGCAAACTTCTTAGCCCCTTCATCCGTAAATGTGAGCTGGACCACCGGGCTCTGATTTCCCATGTTGTCCTGCTGATAGGAGCCCTGGGCGTTTGCCACATCTGTTCCCGAGAGCACTGCATCCCCTGTCTCTATGATCTCGTCGAGAGTCCTCGAAAGGGTGTATCCGCCGGCTCCGGAAGTGTAGTTCTCATTGCCTTCATCGTCGGTCTGTCTTATGAAATAAAGGGTTCCGGGCTGTCCCAGCTCCGAAAGGATCTTCTCGGCATCGTTCACGCCGGGGATCTCCACGTTGATCCTGTTGTCGCCCTCCTGATAAACCTGGGCTTCGGTCGAATAATTCTCGACCCTGCGCTGCAGCTTGTAAATGGTGTCGGACATATCCTCGGCAGAAGGCGTGTCACCCACCGCCTGATATGTGATGCTCACTCCTCCGGCCAGATCCAGTCCCAGAGGAACGCTGTAGGCCGAACCGGACTTCGTCTCACCCCACCCGAAGGCAGCTGTGTAAACGAAGAGTACCAGCAGCGCGAGAAATACCACCAGGCTTATTATCCCTTTTTTCTTGTTCATTTTTGTATAGATCCTCCCTTAAAGATTTCTATATTTCGTCGGCCTGTGCAGCCTGAAGCATGATGGCGCACTCGATCCTCTTTCTCTCGAGGATACAGCCGATTTCATATACTGAATTTATATCTCCGTTCTCATTGAACGCATTGGCCTGACATCCGCCGCTGCAATAATACCTTGCGAAACATTTTCTGCACTCAGGTCTGGTATAGACATTGCATTTCCGGAAATCATCCCTGATGTCGTCTCTCACGATCCCCCGGTGCACATCTCCCATGACAAATTCCGGTTTTCCCGCAAACTGATGACAGGGATACAGCTTTCCGTCGGGGGTCACGGACAGATATTCACATCCGCTGCCGCAGCCTGACAGTCTTTTCGCCACGCAGGGGCCTCCCGCCAGATCTATATTGAAGTGGAAGAAATTAAAACCTCTCCCCTCTTTTCTTCTCTCGAGATAGAGATCACAGAGACGGTCGTATTCCTCAATGATCTCATCCAGATCGGACTCGGTGATGGCATAAGGTTCACTTCTCTCCGCCACCACAGGCTCCATGGATATCTGTTTGAAACCCAGATCCGCCAGTGATTCCACGTCTTTGCTGAAATCCTTGTTGTAGGCAGTAAAAGTACCGCGGACATAATATCTATCCTGATTCCTGCTCTCCGCGGCATGTACAAACTTGTCTATTATCAGGTCGTATGAACCGCCGCCGTCCCTTCTTTTTCTGAGTCTGTCGTGGACCGATCTCCTTCCGTCCACGGAAAGGACCAGATTCCCCATCTCACGGTTCATAAAATCCAGTTTCTCATCGTCGAGAAGCAGTCCGTTGGTGGTGAGTGTGAAACGGAAATTCTTGTCGTGCTCCTTTTCCAGGGATCTGCCGTAGAGCACCAGCTGTTTCACCACATCCCAGTTCATGAGAGGTTCACCTCCGAAGAAATCCACCTCCAGATTTCTCCTGCCCCGGGACTCTTTTACAAGGAAATCAAGAGCTGCCTTTCCGGTCTCATAGCTCATCATTTCCCTCTCACCGCTGTAATCACCCTTCCCCGCGAAACAATAACTGCAAGCCAGATTGCAATCGTGGGCAATGTGCAGACAAAGGGCTTTCACCACGGGAACTGCAGCGTTTATGGCTCCGATGTACTTTTCATAAATATCGTCCGCAAAAAGAGAGCCGTTGTCCTTGAGGCTGAATAGCTCTGACACGGTCTCTCTCACTGTTTCCGGGTCAAATTTTCCACCGGACACAAGGGCGGACACCACTTCATCTTCAGTGACATCTCTGTCATTTTCGATCATGGCGGCCACCTGCGGCAGCATATCGTATGCTGCATCGTCAAATATGTGGACGGATCCCGAATTTACATCGAGGACCAGATTGTACCCGTGACTCTTATACTGATGGATTTGGAACATTTTCGCAGTGCTGATTCCCCACTGTACAGCTGGTCTTGCATGCTGACTGGCATGATGTCTGGCATTCCATGCAGCCGCCCTTCTTCATAGAGTCCTTGAGGTTCCTTGTGCTGAGTGTCTTGATATGCTTCATATTCTACCTCCTGCCGCTGTCAGCGACCCGCATTCCGCATGTTTTTTCTGTGGAATATAAATCAGGGAATACTCCCCTTTTTGATTTCGATTTCCTACCTTACAACAATAAGTCAGTGATTGTCAACAGACCGTGGATTCGGATAGATCATGTCACCTCCCCCGGGCCTGTCTTCTCTTTATTTTTCCCGCTTTCATTTTCTCCCTGTGCTGTCCAGAAAAGCCGCTGCGGAAAGGGCCGCCACATTCCCCTCTCCCGCGCTCTTTACATATTGATATGGGGTGCCGGTTATATCTCCGCAGGCAAAGAGACCGGGTATGTTTGTCTTCATGGATCTGTCCACTGCGATATGAGCTCCGTCCACTTCAAGTCCGGGCACCAGCCTCCCCGGAGGGACAGCATCCCTCAGGACAAATACCCCGTCGGCTTCGTATTTATTTTCCCCGGTCTTCACGGTCATCCTGCCGTCCTTCAGTATCTCCAGGGGTTTTTCATTCACCACGTTGACACCCTCCGGCACATCCGCAAGCTTTCCGTTCATAGGAAAATAAGTGACACTCCCTGAAGTCTCCGCCAGGAATGCGCACTCTGCGGCGGCGTCTCCGGCATATCCCAGGACTATCACATCCTTTCCCTTGAAGAGCGCTGCATCACAGGTCGCGCAGGAAGACACGCCCTTCCCCAGGAATTCCTCTTCCCCCGGGAGCGTGCCGCCTGTGACTACGCCTGTTGCTATGATCACTGCCGAGGCCTCATACATATTGGAAGAATCCTCTCCGAGAATGGAAAAATAATCCCCCATGTCGTAGATCATCTGTATCCTGTCCTCATTTATCTCTATGCCCATGGCGTTCAGATGATCAGAAAAAGCCTTCATAAGTCCCGGCCCGGTGATATCGGGGAGTCCGGGGTAGTTCCTTATGGTATGACCCTTCTCGATCTTTTCACTCAGGTTCTTCCTGCCGAACAGGATAGTGTTCTTGTTTCTGTTGTTAAGAGTTATGGCCGCGGATATGCCTCCGGGGCCTGTGCCTATCACAGCCACATCGTATCTGCTCATGGAATCTCCTTTCACAATCGCCGGACAGAATTCTCCGGCAGTTTTCGAGGTCGTAAGTTCAGGTGCTCAAACCTTTTGTTTTCCATATTATCCGGCCGGCGCTTCAAGTGTCCACACCTTTGCTGTGCATTTATCCGGCTGGCACCGCCGGGCCCTTTTCAGTCCTGTCTCCGGTCCGGTTTTATGTCATGTGAGGATTATGCTATAATTTTTTTCATATTTCAACAGGGAGGATGTTATGCCGGACTGTCCGGAATAAATATATCATAGGAAGAGATACGCTGTGGCCTT
>JAILIO010000112.1 GCA_024695225.1 Lachnospiraceae bacterium | reverse complement strand
TTACAGCCATCACTATGAACAAAATCTGCAGAAAAAACATATCAGTCCTCCGCTTGTGCGATCAGTGCGATCTCACAACAATCTCTTCATCTGATCTTGTCCAGGAGTTCCTGATCATAGGAATCAGAAAACCTGTCAAATATAGGAGCTGTAGCCGCTTTAAACTCTGAAAGATCGGGATATGTGACTTCCATACCGTTCTCCTGCAGTTTCTGTATATAGTCCTCGGTCTGTGTCTTTATCAGATTCCTGTCCTCAGCCTCGGCTTTTTGAGCCGCAGCTTCCAGGACAGCCTTGTCTTCATCCGAAAGACTGTCCCATATATCCATCCTTATGACAAAAGGCATGACATCATAACTGTGATTTGTGATGGCGAGATTTGTCTGTACCTCATAGAGATTATTGTTGTATATAACGGGTATAGGATTCTCCTGTGCATCAAATTCACCTTTCTGCAGAGCTTCGTACAGTTTCGTGAATTCCAGGACCTGAGGCTGTGCTCCCAGCAGGAGCATGGTCTCCATGACGATCTGATTCTCGGGGGTCCTTATGATAAGTCCCTCCATATTTGCAACTGAGTTCACCGGGCCCGCCTTCTCTGAGGTGGTCACGCACCTGAAACCGTTATCGTAGTGGCCCAGCACATGGATATTGCAGTCGTCAAAATCTCTTTCCGCCTGTTTCTCGACATCACCATCCACAAAAGCCCATGCGTCATCAAAATTGTCAAAAAGAAAAGGAAATGCGGAAATCCCCACATTCGGAGCATAATTTGCAAAATTCCCGGCGCTGGAAGCCGTGATATCCACGCTGCCGTTGACAACTCCACTGATAAGCTCCGCATCCGACCCCAGTTCTCCATCGGGATGGATCTCCACCGTAATACGGCCATTTGTAGCCTTTTCAACCTCTTCTTTAAAGGTTTTTGTGGCTATCACTCTCGGGTCTGAATCGGAAGTCGAGAAACCGGCTTTAAGGACAAGTTCATCTGTCTGCGAAGTACTTCCTCCACATCCGACAGCCATCAGCGCTGTCCCTGTCACGACCAAAGCAAGCAATTGTTTCAGCCTAAACAACTTCATAACAAGCTCCTTTCAAAACAAAATGTTACGCAAACAGTAAAAAAATACATACGAATGATATATTATCATATTATAGGCAATAACACAAAAAAAAGGAGGAATTGCATTTCTGCACTTCCTCCGGTACTCTGTGGGGTCTACGGGGCTCGAACCCATGACCTCCCGCACGTCAAGCGGACGCTCATCCCAGCTGAGCTAAGACCCCAACCAAAAAATTATTATACTGCAATGATCTCAAAAAAGCAAGTTCAACCCGGTTTCTGATAGAAAAATGATCCTTTCCTCACAAAACCGATCTCCTTGTAGGTTATTATCTGTTCTGTGCTCCCAATGAAGAGAATGCCGCCGGGTGCCAGAGATTTCTCATACTTTCTGAATATCTCTTCCTTGGCCTCTTCAGTGAAGTAGATCAGAACATTCCTACAGACGATCATATGCTGCATCACCGGATATTTATCCCTTAAGAGATTATGCTCCTTGAAATGGACCCTGGCCTTTATGTCCTCAGATATCTGGTAAGATGTACCAACCTTGGTAAAATACTTGTTCTTCAGATCTGAAGGAACCGCCTTTACACTCTTTTCATTGTAAAGACCCATCTTGGCTTTTGCGATAACCTGCTTGTCTATGTCCGTAGCCTCTATATTGATCTCATTGAGAGAAAGGTGCCGCGACATGCACATAACCAGCGAATAAGGCTCATCACCGGTAGAACAGGCAGCACTCCATATCTTGAGCCGCCTGCCATACCTCTTTATGAGTTCCGGGATGATCTCTTTGTCAAGGGTCTCCCACTGTTCAGGATTTCTGTAAAATTCTGAGACATTGATGGTGAGATAGTTGACAAATTCTTCAAACAGTTTTGTGTTGTTCTTTAACTCGTTCACATAGCTGTCGTAGCCATTTATATTATTCTTGGCTATAAGCGCATCTATCCTGCGCTTCATCTGATTCTGCTTATAACTGCTGAGATCTATCTTTGTCAGATCGTAAACAGCCTTTTTGAACCATTCGTAATCGTAAGCCATTATATCAGTCTCCGGCCTGAGTCCTTTCAGGCATCTGTGTTGTCATCCGATGTTGCGTCGTCAGCGTTGCCAGCGTCTTCCGCGCCTGCATCCTCTGCCTGATCCGCAGCGATCGCCGCCTCGATATCCACTGAAACCTCATCTTCTGAGTCTTCAGCCTTCTCTTCCTGCTTGTCATTCAGCGATTTCACACTGAGGGAGATCTTATGATCCTCTTCGTTGAAATCAACGATCTTCGCAGTGACCTCATCACCGGTCTTGAGAACATCCTGAGGCTTGTCAATATGATCCTGTGATATCTGTGACACATGGAGAAGAGCGTCTATGCCGGGCTCAAGCTCTATGAATGCGCCGAAATCCGTCATCCTTGCGACCTTTCCGGTCACTATGTTGCCCCTTGCATACTTTTCGGAAGCATTAACCCAGGGATTCTGGTCAGGGAACTTCATGGTGAGAGCGATCTTGCTGCCGTTGATCTCTTTGATGAGAACAGTTACCTGATCTCCAACCTTAAACACCCTGCGGGGATTCTCTATCCTGCCCCAGCTCATCTCAGATATATGAAGCAGTCCGTCGGCGCCGCCAAGATCGATAAATGCGCCGAAATCGGTGATATTCTTTACGGTACCCTCAACCACATCACCGGGATGTATACGGTCAAAGAGCTCCTTCTGAAGTTCTTCCCTCTTTGCGACGAGAAGCTGTTTTCTGTCTCCGATGTATCTGCGTCTGCGGGGATTGTACTCAGTTATTACAAAATCGATGTCCTGACCTACATATTTGTTCAGATCCCTCTCATAAGAATCCGATACCAGGGATGCGGGGACAAAAATGTTCACTTCCTCAAAACTTACGATCAGCCCGCCGGGTTGTGCGCGCGTAACCTTAGCAGTCAACACCTCATGATTGTTGTAAGCTTCTTCAATACGTTTGTTCCCACGATCCGCAGCCAGTCTTTTGTATGAAAGTACCACCTGACCATTGCTGTCTTCCAGCTTCAGGATCTTGACTTCCATCTCGTCCCCAATGGACGCCACTGTTGTGAGATCTACGCTGTTGTCGTTCGAATACTCGTTCCTGGTAAGCACACCATCGCTCTTATACCCTATATCAAGAGTGATCTGATCCGGCTGTACCTGGATAACCGTACCTTTTACGGCCTCTCCGCTGTGAAATTCCTTGAACGACGCATCCAGCATCTGTTCAAATGTCTGTTCTTCTGACATTTTCAATGACCTCCTCAATTATTTGTTTCGGGGTAGACGCCCCTGCAGTAATACCAATATGCTCTGCCCCCTTCAGGAGTTCCGGATCCAGTTCAGACGCGGAGCTTATGAACAAAGTCTTTTCGCATCTCTCCTTGCAGATCTCATACAGTTTGGCGGAATTGGATGAATTCCGTCCTCCTATAACGATCATGGCCTGAACTCTGCCGGCCAGTTCGCCGGCTTCACTCTGTCTCTCCCTGGTGGCACCGCAGACGGTATCAACAGCCTTGACATTATAACTGTTTTTTTTGAATAATTCAACTATATCTTGAAATTTTTCGTGATTATATGTGGTCTGTGCTACGATCGTGGTAGGAAATCCCTTATTTTCAAGGTTTTTGCGGATATAATCGCCTGCCTCGTCGATATCCGCGATGACGCTGCACTCCCCGGGGCACCACCCCATAATGCCAATGACTTCCGGGTGCTCCTTTCTTCCTACTATGATGACCTTTCTGCCTTCTGAGCTCTCCCTCACCACCGTCTTGTGTATCTTTGCCACGAAAGGACACGTGGCATCCACAACATCCGCCCCGGATGAACGCATCTTTTCTACTGTCGCCTCCGGAACGCCATGGGCCCGGATCACTATGCATTCGCCCTCCTGCAGGGAATCAAGCCCGTCCTCGCTGTCGATCACGGAAATACCCATATCGGACAGTTCCCTGACCACATCCTCATTATGGACCACGGGTCCGTACGTGTAAACCTTGTCACATTTGCCGCAGAACTCTTTCACTGTATCCACGGCTCTCTGTACGCCAAAGCAGAACCCTGCGGTCTCTGCTGTCTCTATCTTCATCCCTTATTTCCTTCCACCCGGCCTGTCACCCTGTCTGCAAAGCCTCATCCCATATGGGGACGCACAAGCTTCACTATCTCTTCCGCAACTTCATCTATGGTCATATCCGAGGAATCGATGAGCACTGCATCATCAGCCTGTTTAAGAGGCGCCGTTTCACGGTTCATATCCCGCTCATCCCGGGCCCTGACTTCCCTCTCGATCTCCTCAAGATCCGCTTTCTGGCCCTTCCCGATAAGTTCATCGTAACGCCTTCGCGCCCTGACCCCGGGGTCTGCTGTCAAAAACACTTTGACCTCGGCATTGGGAAGTATCACAGTCCCTATATCCCTGCCGTCCATGACCACATTCCCGGATGCAGCAAGTTTCCTCTGAAGAGAAAGAAGATGCTCTCTCACTGCGGGAAAAGCAGAGCAAATGGACGCCATGCGGCCGATCTCTTCCTTTCGGATCTCCCCGTCTGCATTCTCCCCGTTGAGAAATATCTTCTGCACTCCATCCAGGTACTGTATCGTCACATCGGCTTCAGATACATCCCTCTCTATCTTTTCCCGGTCTTCCTCCCCATAGCCTTTGCGGACCATGTAAAGCGCCACCGTACGGTACATTGCCCCGGTGTCCACGTAGACGAAACCCAGTTCTCCCGCCACTCTCTTTGCAATGGTACTCTTTCCGGCCCCCGCAGGTCCGTCTATAGCCACATTTATTCCCATTTCAAAACTCCTTTCCGGCTGCCGACACCCCGGCAAGATATCCCGTAGACCAGGCTGTCTGCAGATTGAATCCCCCTGTCATGGCATCAGTATCCAGCACTTCGCCGCAGAAATAAAGACCCTGTACGATCTTTGACTCCATGGTGTGGGGATCTATATCCTTCACGTTTATACCGCCGTGTGTGACCACCGCTTCTTCAAAGGGGCCGCTCTCTCTGACAGTGAGTTTGAGATCCTTTGTATTCTCTATGATCTTCCTTCTCTCTTCCCTTGTGACATCCCTGGCTTTTTTGTCGGCGGATACTCCGGAAAGCTTGAGCACCACTGCCAGGAGGGATCTCGGCAGATATGACGAGAGAGCGTTATACACGCTTCTGGTCTTCATTTCCTCAAGGGCCTTGAGGATCCTGGCATCCAGTGTTTCTGCCGTACTTGCGCACTTCAGGTCCGTATGGATCACAAAGTTTTCATACCTCTCCCTTAAAGCCGCATAATGAGCTGAACAGGAGAGTATCAGAGGGCCGCTCACACCGTCATCCGTAAAGAGCATCTCCCCCACCCCCGAAAACACTGTCTTCTTTCCTGCAGTCATGGACACGGACACATTTTTCAGCGAGAGTCCCTGAAGGGACGACACAAAATCCTCACAGGTCCTGAGGCGTACAAGGGATGGATAGAGATTCCCAACCCGGTGGCCAAAAGACCTTGCCAGCTCATACCCGTCCCCGTCAGACCCTGTGGATGGATAGGACAGCCCTCCGGTGCAAACTATTATACAGTCTGCATCCTCCCTTATGTTTTTGT
>JAILIO010000104.1 GCA_024695225.1 Lachnospiraceae bacterium | reverse complement strand
GTGCTAAATCCTTCCTTATCATCTGTGTAATCTGTCGTTACGGCCACCCGGGTGGAATCGGCATCTGGGTAATACTTGGTACTTGAGTATGTTGGTCCGGTAAACTCGTTCTTCACAAAACCATAACTTGCAGTCATAGCTTCTGATGTTTCGAAGTTATATGCCACCTGAATGGCACAGTTCTCATCAGGAAGATAAAAATCAATATCAATTCATTCGTTCATACAAGAAAAGCGGTTTGCATTCATTACTGATTGCAAACCGCTCTGCTTATAAAACCAATATGGGCAGATCTCCCTATAGTCGATTAAATTAAATCTTTTCTACGATTGTCATCACCAGCTGATCTCGCTGCTGCCGGTGAGGCTCTCAACTGTCCCTATTATCACGACACATTCCGGATCCACTTTCTGCATCACCAGCTTCATTTTGTTTTCCGGGAGCGCAACACAGCCGCCGGTGTAAGGCTTGTAGGATCCCAGGCAATGCAGGAAGATAGCGGATCCTCTTCCGGGGGTGCCGTCTTCATTGAAGCCGATGTTCAGGCAATACCTGTACTGATAATCATAGTCAATTATATGCTCACTGTTCTCCATATCCAGGTCAGGGAAGTCCTTTATGTTGATCATTTCATTGTAGTGCATGCCCTCTCTGTCGTCCCCGGACCAAAAAATATCATCATCTACTTTCGTGTATTCCATGGCGCAGCCCGGATCGTCCTCGATCCCGAAAGCTTTGGTGAATCTGTAAACGCCCATGGGGGTCTGCCCGCACCCTTCGGCATGGGCTTCGTCGGCACACAATCCGTTCTTGCCCACATATCCCGGGGTTGAAAGTATCTGCTTCCAGTTTCCGTCTTTGTCTCTCTCATGCATGGAGACAGTGGCTGCAGTACTGTCCTCCGCCATTCCCGCCACGATGAAGAGCTGTTTCACGGAGTCATCCTGCGCGGACTCCAGCGTGGTCACCCACTCCGGCGAATCAGTTGCCTCCTGCTTTGATGCAAACAGGCCGTCGTCTGAAGCTGCGTTCTTCCCTGCGCAGGCACAAAGCCCCGAAGCCATCCCCAGTGCGAGGATGCAGCTTATTATCTTTTTATGCAAATTATGATTTCCCATTTTTAATACCCTCATTTTGCAATTCTGATTCATGTGCGTTCTCCTTTTTTTCCTGTCTTGCGACATAAAATATGGGCACTTCTTATTTTCCTTTGTACTTACGGCCGCCGGGCTTCTGAATTCTTCGGTTTGTGTATGTGCGGCCACCGGGCTTCCAGATGTCACTTCTTTATGTATGTATAACTGCCGGTCTTAGAATCAAATATCTGCGCCTTTGTGGACTTGTACGGGCCTGCGCCGTTTACGGTGACTCCCACTGTTCCCGCGCTCTTGTCAAATTTGTGCTTCACAGAATATGCTTTGCCCTTTTTAAGGGTGATCATGGTTGCCCCGTTGTCCTTGTAGAACACAGGCACTGCTTTCTTCGAAGTTGAATCTATCTCTGACGGATCAAGGCTCATGGTGATATCGTTCCAATCAACAGCCTGTATCTTGAAGTACACAGTTCTGGTAAATGTCATGTTCCCCTTGAATTTGATCTTAAGAGCTGCGGCGTTCTTCTTTGCGTCCTGCTCATCTGTAAGGTCTGAAACCTTCGTCACATCTGTGTTCTTTGACCAGGAAAGGGTATAGTCCGTGCCCTCCGTAAGCACTGTGTCATTGAAGGTTACCAGGGGGATCGGCTTTACAGGATAGCCCGTGTATGTATAGGTGCTGTCGTCCGAGAGCTTGACCACCAGGGTGTTTACACTTTCTGACCGGACCGGCTCAAGGCCGCTTTCACTCTGGGAACGCACATCCTCCAGGTTGCTTTCGCTCTGAGAACGGACTGCCTCCAGGCTGCTTTCGCTCTTAACATCCTTCAGGGCTCCGGCCGTTTTGTTATTATCACCTGTCCTGAAGACATCCTGTTTACAGGGTTTTATCTTGAAGTTTACATATTTGACTCCGTGATATTTTTCTCCTGTTCCCCTTATGATCATGGTGGCTG
>JAILIO010000102.1 GCA_024695225.1 Lachnospiraceae bacterium | reverse complement strand
GAGGTTATGGAAATGCTGAAGGCAAACGGTCTGTCCTGCCTCGTTGACAGATCCAGCTATGAGAACGATCCCCTGGGAAGGGCAGAGTGGGTCAGGTTTTACGGTCTGATCGCCGGGCGCGAAGACGAGGCAGAGAAAGTTTTTTCTGACGTGAAAAAAAAGATATCCCTTGTAACTTCCCGGGTTAAAACCCCTGATGGCGACAGGCCCAAAGTGGCATTTTTTTCCGTCACTCCCGCGGGTTATGCAAATGTGAGGCGCCCCGGAGACTACGTGTCACGGATGATAGAGATGGCAGGCGGTATAAACGCCTTCGGGGAACTGGATGCAGGGAATGACAACTCTGTTGCCATGGTGAAGATAGGCACAGAGGAACTGTACAGTATGGGGGCTTCAGCGGATGTGATCATTTACAATTCCGCCATTCAGGGCAGTATAGGGAGTATTGAGGATCTGACTGAGAAAGCATCCGTATTAAAAGAATTCAAAGCCGTGAAAGAGGCGAGAGTCTATTGCACCACCAGCGATATATTCCAGAGCCCCATGGCCGCTGCGGATATGCTGGAGGACATGTACAGCGTGATAAATGAAGACAAAACCGGAGAGAACGGTTATATCTACAAGGTCCCGGCTGAATAGACCTCTATTCTGATGTCAGGATGTGGATGTGGATGTTGAAGAGGATGAGGAGGTGGATTCCTTCTCGCCCAGGACCACTGCGTGGCTTATCACATAATAGTCATCACCTATGGCCTGGGAACTTACGGAAATATTCACTCCCTTGACTTTCAGATCTTTCACTACATCATTTGCAAATCCTTCTTTGTAGGATTCATTGTCATAAGCAGTCTCTATCTGCCTCACCACCGGAAGTCCCTTCACAAGGGTGGTAAAGCTTATGGGGTTTCCGATGTAGGCTTCTATATGCTTCTTCGCGGCTTCGTAATACTCAGCCCTGGTCTTTATCACATCGCTCTCATCGTAGCCGTAATAGATCAGTACAGGTGACACCGTGCTTGTGGTGGTCGTGGATGTGGAGGATGTGGAGGACGAAGAAGCAGGAGCAGCCGAAACCGATGAAGAAGACGACTGGGTGACAGTGGTGGTGGAAGTCTCCGTGGATGAGGACTGTGTGGTGGCAGGCTGTTCGCCCCAGGTGGCTGCAGGCCTCACTGTGGTCGATGTGGAACTGTTTTCAAAAGGGGTGACAGACGCCGTGATGCCGCTTACCATGTGCCCCCGGTCCTCGGTGCTGGTTACGGTCTCTCCCGCAGGGGGAGTGGTCTCAACCTGAACGGTGGGCAAAAGAGCCTCGGAGGAAGAAATCTCCGCAGCTTCACTCGTGGGAAGGGAGTCGTGGAGTTTCCGTGAAAAACCGGGCTTGGCATAGCTGATACCTATCAGTATGCCGGTGAGCAGAACCCCTCCCAGGATCATATACAATAATGTCTGAATCGCTTTCATAAGGCAGATTATAAAACAGTATGTGAAAAAGGTCAAAGAGACTTTACGATCACCCCGCCGCCAAGGACTTCCTCCCCCTTGTAAGCCACAAGAGACTGTCCGGGAGTCACCGCCCTCTGGGGTGTGTCAAAGGAGACCCTGACCGGATCTTCGGGGTAGAGGACAGCATCCGTCTCTTTTGCGGTGTACCTGGTCTTCACCGTGCATCTGACGGGAGAGTCCGGCGCTTCTCCTGATATCCAGTTGAATTGGGACAGGGTGCAGGAGCCTGAATAAAGGCTTTTTTCGTCGGACAATACTATCTCAGCTGTGGCAGGCCTTATCTCCTTTACATACAGAGGGGAATCCGAACTGATGCCCAGCCCCTTTCTCTGTCCTATGGTGTATGCGCCTATTCCTTTGTGCCTTCCCAGTATCTTTCCGGAAGGGTCCGTGAAATTTCCTTCTCTCAGTCTGACTCCGGTGTATTTCTCCATAAATGCGGCATAGCCGTCCTTATTTACAAAACACAGGTCCTGGCTGTCGTGTTTGGATGCGTTTGAGAGCGAGTATTCAAGGGCCTTTGCCCGGACACTGTCCTTGGACATTTCCCCCAGGGGAAAGCGTATCATGGACAGAGCATCCTGGGTCAGCCCATAGAGGACATAGGACTGGTCCTTCTCCCGGTTCAGGGATCTCAAAAGGATCCACTTCCCTGTGCCATCATCCCTCTTTATCCGGGCGTAGTGCCCCGTTGCCACGGCGCTGCAGCCCAGTTCTTTTGCTTTTTCCAGAAGGGCTCCGAATTTCAGGTATCTGTTGCAGTTTATGCAGGGGTTTGGGGTTTTCCCTTCCAGGTACTCATTTACGAAGGGGTCTATCACGGTTTTGTTGAAATCCATGCGGAAATCGCTGACGCTGTAGGGGATTCCCAGCAGCGCGCAGACTGCCATGGCATCCCGGATGTCATTTTCGCTGCAGCAGGTATAGGGGTTTTCAAATCCGGGATCTGCGCTGTCATAGAGCTTCATAGTGACGCCCTCCAGCTCGTAACCCTGTTCCCTGAGAACTGCTGCCGCCACGGAGGAATCCACACCTCCGCTCATTGCCACCAGAATTTTTTCCATACAAATAAACCCGTCGTCAATCTGTCACATCATTTACGGTGGGTAGTATAACACAGCCCGGACGAAAAGACATTGTCAGGTGTTCATTTATATGGTTTCAGTGGTTCTTATGGTTTCCATGGTTTATACGGTCTAAATGATCTAAACGGTTTGGCTTATGAGAGAAAATCTGTCAGACGGCGGAACGTTATTATTTACATCGCTTGGCTTGTGAGAGAAGATCTAGTCAGACGGCGGAATGTTATTATTTTCATGGTTTGGCTTATGAGAGAAAATCTGTTAAATTGTATGAGCGTGGATTGATAAAATTTTAGCCCCCAAACGCACTGCCTTTATGTAGTGGGATGAAAGGCACTTAACATGTGATATATTATTATTACCACCGACAGTTCTGAAGACGGGATTT
>JAILIO010000092.1 GCA_024695225.1 Lachnospiraceae bacterium | reverse complement strand
AAGTCAGAAATGAGATCATGCAGGAACTGAATGAGAACCTCTATGAAGCAAAGCTCATCTGTCATACACCTACATTTGACGACAAGGCCAGAACCTTCTGCACCAATCCTGCGGGAGAGGTGGCCACGGAATATTACGAAGGCGGTCTGGCAGTGGTAAACGGCCATGCCTACAAGTCTTCGGAATACAGCACTGATAATACAAACTTTGCGATCCTTGTGTCCAAGAATTTCACAAAGCCTTTTAAAACGCCTATAGAGTACGGGCGAAAGATCGCTGAGCTTTCAAATATGCTCTGCGGAGGCAGGATCCTGGTCCAGACCTTCGGCGATTTCAAGAGAGGGCGCAGGACCACAGACGAGCGTCTCTGCAGGAACAATATCACTCCCACTCTCAAGGACGCCGTGCCCGGAGATCTCTCTCTGGTATTCCCCCACAGGATAATGGTGGATATCGAGGAGATGATAATGGCGCTGGACAAGGTGACCCCGGGTATCGCCAGCGATGAGACTCTGCTCTACGGGGTGGAAGTGAAATTCTATTCCAACAGGGTCGTTGTGGACAAGGATTTTCAGACCAGCGTGGACAGGCTTTATGCCATCGGAGACGGAGCCGGAGTCACCAGGGGTCTCCAGCAGGCATCTGCCAACGGCCTTTCCGTTGCTGAAAGCATACTTAAGGAAGTGGGATGAAGTTTGCAGGGCGTTTTGCTTTAATTTTCATCATTTCATTTGCAGCCTTTATCACAGGCTGCGGTCATCCATTGTTTGATTCTACAGGATACGGGCTTTCCGCTGAAACAGAGGCGGAAAGCCTCACCGATATCGTAAGCCATGACGAACCCGCAGAAAAGACCAGGGTTGTTCTCACCATGGGCTTTTCCAAGGATGAGGTCTTCAGGATAGAAAATATATCCTGCAGCCTGCCGGAAGTTATGGTATATCTCACAAATATCCAGAATTCCTATGAAGAAACCTTTGGCAGTGAGATATGGGATGTGGTCTCCGATGACGGGGAGACCCTGGAGGAAAGCATAAAAGACAACGCCCTTTCCAGGATAGCCCGGGTCAAGACCATGGTCCTCATGTCTGAGAGCCTGGGTCTCTCACTGTCCGGTGAGCAGATGGCAGCCGCAGAGGAGGCCGCTAAAAAGTACTATGATTCCCTGACAGATTATGAGATATACCTTATGGGCGTGGATGAAGATACCATCAGGTCCATGTGTGTTGATTACGCCACGGCCCAGTCCCTTTACAGGTATCTGATAAATGACATAAATCCTGAGATAAGCGATGACGAGGCCCGGACTGTGAAGATAGACTCCGTGTTTATGGACTCCGGGGATCCGGAGTCCTACAAGATCATGTCGTCGATACTGTCTGCCATAAATAATGACGTGGCCTTCGACACAGCGGCCCTCGAGAGCGGCAGGGCCGTACAGCAGGTCATATCCCTGAACAAGACAGACACCAATGTGGATCCCAAACTCCTGAACAAGGCCTTCAACATGAGTGAGGGGGAGGTGTCCGGTATAATCGAGACTGAAGACGGTTATTTCATAATCAAATGCCTCAGCACCCTTGACAGGGAGGAGACCGACGAGAACAAGGAAAAGATCGTCCGAAACAAGAGACAGGAAGCTTTCGGACGTGAGTATGATGCCTTCTCCGAAAAACTTACCCGAAGGCTTAATGAAAGACTCTGGGACAATACCGATCTCATTCACGACCCCGGATGCAAAACCACTTCATTCTTCACTATACTCGAGGAATACACCGGGGAAGAGGATTGAGAATCACAGTCATTTCTGCTATAATGTCTTTTTGCATAAAATCTGAAAGGAAGTGATCTTTAATGGAAAAGAAAATGGGTAATCTTTCAATCGACAGCGACAATATTTTCCCGATCATAAAAAAGTGGCTGTATTCGGATCACGATATCTTTTATCGCGAACTCATATCCAACGGATGCGACGCCATAACGAAGAGAAAAAAGTTAGACCTTATGGGCGAGGCTTCGCTGCCTTCAGATTACAAGCCGGTTATCAGGGTGGAACTGAATCCCGAGAAAAAGACGATAACCATCACTGACAACGGCATCGGCATGAGCGCTGAGGAGATAGACAAATACATCAACCAGATCGCCTTCTCCGGCGCTACGGATTTCTTCAACTCCTACAAGGACAGGACAAATGAAGACCAGATAATCGGACATTTCGGACTGGGCTTTTACTCTGTCTTCATGGTGGCAGACAAGGTTACCATCGAGTCAAAATCCTACAGAGAAGGGGAACAGCCGGTCCTCTGGAGCTGTACCGGCGGCACTGAGTATGAGATGGGTGACAGCACCTACTCAGACACCGGCACCAGGATCACCATCTATGTAAATGAGGACTGTCTTGAGTTCTGCAATGAGTACAGGGCATCTGAGGTTCTCAAGAAGTACTGTTCATTCATGCCTTATGAGATCTATCTGTCTGTGGAAGGCACCACTGCCACCCAGACCATAGACGAGAGCGACAGACAGCCTGAGGATGTGGTGATCGAGGAGGTGGAACCTGCAAAGGAGGGGGATCCCAAGAGGCTTAAGATCAGGAAGAGACCTGAACTTTTGAATGAAATCCATCCCCTCTGGACAAAGAATCCTTCCGAGTGCACAAAGGAGGATTACATCGAGTTCTACAGAAAGGTGTTCAGGGATTATAAGGAGCCTCTGTTCTGGATCCATCTGAACATGGATTATCCGTTCAATATGAAGGGAATCCTTTATTTCCCCAGAGTGAACCTGGAATACGAGAGGATCGAAGGCACGATAAAACTCTACAACAATCAGGTCTTTGTGGCTGACAACATAAAAGAGGTGATCCCGGAATTTCTCATGCTGCTGAAAGGCGTGCTCGACTGTCCGGACCTTCCTCTCAATGTGTCCAGAAGCGCCCTTCAGAACGACGGCACCGTCACAAAGATCCAGCAGTATATCACCAAGAAAGTTGCGGACAAGCTTTCCGGAATGTGCAAGACTGAGCGTGAGGATTATGAGAAATACTGGAACGACATCAGTCCCTTCGTGAAGTTTGGCTGCCTCAGGGATGACAAATTCTGTGAAAAGATGACGGATTATATCCTCTTTAAGAACCTGGACGGCAAATATCTGGCTCTGCCGGAAGCTCTTGAGGTGAACAGGGTGGATACGGAAGAGGATGCCGGGGACGAAAACACCGAAAACGAAAATAAGGACAGCGCAGCCTCCGACAGTTCATCGGAAGAAAATACCGATGCTGAAAACGCAGGATCCTCCGACGACTCTTCCAAAGAAGAGGAAAAGAAGGACAAGACCATATACTATGTCACTGATGAGAATCAGCAGAGTCAGTATATAAATATGTTCCGCAAGGCCAAGATGGATGCATTCCTCCTTACGGACTCCATTGACCAGCCCTTTATCTCACAGCTGGAGTCCAAAAACGAGGGCATACATTTCAAGAGGATAGATGCGGATATCGAGGATGCTCTCAAGACAAAGACATCTGAAAAGGCAGCTAAGGAATACGAGGAACAGAGTGAAATGATCTCCAAGGTCATGAAAAAGAGTCTGAAAAAGGACAATGTGACCATGAAGGTTGAGAAACTCAAGAATAAGAAGATCGCATCCATGGCAACTCTTTCCGAGGAGAGCCGCAGGATGCAGGATATGATGAAGATGTATTCCATGGGCGGTGGAATGGGCGATGCCTTCCCCAGAGAAGGGCTCACCCTCATACTGAACGCAGGGCATCCTCTGGTGAAGCATGTGCTTGAAAACCCAGATGCGGAGGAGACAGGGATCGTATGTCAGCAGCTTTATGATCTTGCGATGATGCAGATAGAACCCCTGGGACCTGAAGAGATGACCGCTTTCATCGCCAGGAGCAATGATATACTTATGAAATTTGCCGGGGAGAGCGAAGATAAATGAATGAAGCCGTTTCGGATATATTGAACGGCCGTTTCAGACAGTCGGGAAAAGGACTTGAATTTTCCTGCAGTGGTATAAACGGCAAGGTCCGGGAAGGACTTAACTTTTCCGGAACCTTTACGGTGCGTTCCGTGGACTCGGTTCCCGTAAAATGCACCGTACTCAGTGACACCGACAGGCTTTCATTTGCAAAAAGCGAGTTTGATGGGGACACCTTTGAGGTGGACTATGAATTTGATGCGCGTTTCTTACAGTCGGGGACGACTGTAAGAGCGCGTATTTATTTTGTGACTGATGAAGGTGAGTATTCAATGCCCGTGCAGCTGGAGGTGGTGAGGGATTC
>JAILIO010000059.1 GCA_024695225.1 Lachnospiraceae bacterium | reverse complement strand
CGTGGATATCGGCGGCGGTACCACGGACATCGCAGTCATTTCCCTTGGTGGCACGGTTGTGTCCGCTTCCATAAAGATCGCCGGGGATGATTTTGACGAGGCCCTGGTGAGATATATGAGAAAGAAACACAATCTCCTGGTCGGTGAGCGCACCGCAGAAGACATGAAGATCAAGATCGGCCGCGCCTATCCCAACGAGGCTGTGGATTATATGGATGTCAGGGGCCGTTACCTTGTGACGGGACTTCCCAGGACCGTGAAGGTGTCCAGCGAGGAGACGGAGGAAGCCCTCAGGGAGACCACTTCCCAGATAGTTGACACCATCCACAGCGTTCTCGAGCAGACGAAGCCCGAGCTTGCGGCGGATATAGCGGACCGCGGTATAGTGCTCACAGGCGGAGGCAGCCTGCTGAGAGGACTTGAGGATCTGATATCCACAAAGACCGGCATAAACACCATGACTGCAGACGATCCCATGACTGCAGTGGCCATAGGAACAGGAAAATATGTAGAATTTTTGGCAGGTTACAGAGAGGACTAAAGTTTTTTCTGATCTGTCCGATAATAAATGTGAGGACATGGAAGTCGATCTCTTTCGTGTCCTCTTTGTCGTTATCAAACAATTGTCGGATCGTTGATCCGGGTGAGGAACACACATGACAAAAGGACTCTATATCGCCCATTCCGGGATGATAAATGAACAGCACCGTCTGGATGTGGCCGCAAACAACGTGGCAAACTACGCCACCAACGGCTACAAAAAGGAAGGAACCACCAGCCAGACTTTCAAGGATGTGTTTGATTTCAAGATAAAGGACATGACCTACACCAACGGCCACCTGCCCCAGTATATCGGCGATATGCAGCCGGGCGTAAAGATCGGCGAGAACTATGTGGATTATTCCGAAGGCCCAATCAAGGAGACCGGAAACCCCTACGATCTGGCGCTTACGGACAAGGGATTTTTCGCCATAGAGTTTGCAAATAAGGGCGGCGGAAATGAGGTAAAATACACCAGGGACGGAAACTTCACCCTCACCCAGAACGGTGAGCTGACCACCCAGGAAGGGGATTTCGTCCTGGATGTGAACGGAAATCACATAAAACTCAACACCCTGACAGATTCCGAGATAGACAGGGACGGCACCATCTATCAGAACGGGCAGACAGTGGCGAAGATCGGCATATACGATTTTCAGAATTACGACAAGATAGAGAGATACGGCGAGAATTATTTCCAGCCCATAGAGCAGCCCATCGACGGATCTGAGAAAGAAGAAGCCTTTGTGGCCAACAACCAGCCCGGCGGCACCCAGATCTTCTCCGGATACCTGGAGACCTCCAATGTGTCCGTGGTTGACGAGATGGTGAGCCTCATCGCAATACAGAGACAGTACGAATCAAACCAGAAGATGATACAGACTGTGGATTCAACTCTGGATCCTGTTGTCAACAATCTGGGTCGTGTAGGCAGCTGACGATTGAAAGGAGAATGATATGGTAAGATCACTTTGGACAGGCGCAACGGGCATGAATGCCCAGCAGACAGCCGTCGACACCATTGCAAATAATCTGGCTAACGTAAATACAACGGGTTACAAGTCGCAGGATCCCGAGTTCAAGTCCCTTTTATATCAAACGCTGCAGACCAAGACCACCACTGCAAATGCGGAGAGAAAGCCCACCACATCTCAGGTGGGACTGGGAACCAGGACTTCTTCCATAAATCAGATATTTACCCAGGGAAGTCTTCTCGCCTCTGAGAGCGATACATCCTTTGCCATATCCGGAAAGGGATTCTTCGCCGTGAAGGGCGCCGATGGAAACACTTATTATACCCGTAACGGCAATTTCAACTGGTCCCTTGCCACAGGTGGCGGACTGGTATTGTGCGATGCGGAAGGACGTCCCGTACAGAGCACCACGGGAGCAAATATCCAGCTGAATTCCTCTTATGTGGCCAGCAAAGTGGTTGTGGACTCAGAGGGCAGAGTGTGTTATCCTGATGCACAGAACAATCTGCAGCCCATCGCAAATATGCAGATAGGTCTGTATCAGTTCAACAATCCCGGCGGTCTGCAGAGGGAGGGCGACAGCATATGGAGTGTTACCGACAACAGCGGTCAGCCCTTAAACGAAGCCACAAATAACAACGTCGAGAAGAGTGTCATCAGACAGGGATATCTGGAAGGCTCAAATGTTTCCGTGGCCGATGAGATGGTAAATCTCATCGTTTCCCAGAGAGCCTACGAGATGAATTCGAAGGTTATTACCACAACCGATACGATGATGGATGAAGCAAATCAGCTGAAGAGGTGATAAAATGGCCGATATTACCGATCTGAACCTTTATACCCAGAATCTTGCCGACAGTTACACCAGCGCCCAGAAGGTCGCCGCCATGGAAAAGAAGGCGCAGGCGCTTTCAAAGTCCGGGGAATCCAAAGCGGAGGATGAGACGGATGAGGAACTGATGGATGTCTGTAAGGATTTCGAGGCTTATCTCTGGGAGCAGGTTTACAAAGAGATGGCAAAGTCCACCAATCTTTTTTCGGATCAGTCTGACAGCACTTCATCTGCCCTTGGTTCGTCCATGTTTTCCGGCGGTGACTCCTACAGTTCGGGCATGGTGAACCTGTTCATGCAGGACGCGCTGGAAACAGTATCTTCACAGTCAGTGGCAGGGGGAGCCAATTCTCTGGCCCAGTCCCTGTATGATCAGCTTAAGAGACAGACCATGTCCGCATCGGAACTGGTGAATTCAGCCAACTCCGGTATCGCAGGCACGATGGTTTCGGGGAGTGGCGAAGCTTGACCAATTTTGATCTTTGCGGGAGGGCTTTGAACCTCCTGTGACTATAAGCGGATATGTAGATCAGATCATCTTCAGGAACGAGGACAATGGCTATACTGTCCTCGCTCTTTCATCATCCGGTCAGGATGAAGGCAATGAGATCACATGTAAGGGAAATATGCCCGGCGTGGAAGCGGGAATGACCCTTGAGTGCCAGGGGGATTACGAGGTCCACCCGGTGTATGGCACTCAGTTTCATGTGCAGCTTTTTGAGGAGATACTCCCTCAGGATGAGGAGGGTATCATGAAATATCTGAGCAGCGGCACCATAAAGGGCATAGGAGAGACCATTGCCCGTCGGATCACTGCGGAATTCGGCGCGGATTCCCTGAGGGTCATAGAGGAAGAACCTGAGAGGCTGGAGACCATAAAGGGTATAAGCGCCGAAAAGGCCCGTTCCATCGGGGTCCAGGTGGCTGAGAAAAAAGCAGCCCGTGAGTCTGTCATGCTGCTGCAAAAGTATAACATAGGCGGAGTGACCGCATCCAGACTCATCGAAAAATACGGTGCGGAACTGAAGACCGTTTTGATCACCGATCCCTGGCGTATGGCGGGCGAGGTTGAAGGGGTGGGCTTCAGGACAGCCGACGCCATTGCGAAGAGGACCGGAGTTCAGATGGATTCGGCTTCCAGGATCAAGAGCGGGATACTTTACACCCTTTCCGAGGCGCTGAGAGAGGGACACTGCCTGATCAAGAAGGATGAAATGCTCAGTAAAGCCGGAGATCTCCTTGCGTGCGGTGAGGGGGAGAGCATCAGTCCCGGGGAATTGCAGAACTGCGCCGATGAACTGACCATAAGCGGAAGCATAGTGGTGAAAAGACGGGGAAATGATAACCTGGTATGGTTAAAGTCCGCGTACATGGCGGAGCAGGAGTGCGCCCGCAGACTCAGGCAGCTTTCAGGCGCAGTGGACAAACTGGACATGCCCGACTGGGGATCGGAGGATGAATTCTCCCAACTGGATCAGGAACAGAGGAATGCCGTCCAAAATGTTATGGAAAGAGGGGTCAACATCATAACCGGAGGCCCCGGCACAGGTAAGACCACCACCATAAAAGCCATTGTGGCCGCCATGGCGTCCCACGGGGCAAAGACGGTGCTTGCCGCCCCCACGGGCAGGGCAGCCAAGAGAATGGAACAGGCTTCCGGGATGGCGGCGTCCACCATTCACAGACTCCTGGAGGTCCAGGCCCAGAGCATAGATGATCCCGGAAAGCGCATGAGCGGGGCCCCCGTCTTTCAGAGAAACGAGGAGAACCCTTTGGAGGCTGACTGCATCATAGTTGATGAGGCCGGCATGCTGGATATTTTCCTCATGAGGGACTTGCTGAGAGCGATCCCCGAGGGCAGCAGGCTTGTGATCTCCGGAGACCGGGATCAGCTGCCAAGCGTCGGACCGGGACAGGTCCTGAGGGACATCATAAGTTCCGGAGTCTTTCCCGTATCTTCCCTGAGCACCATCCACAGACAGGACGACGGCAGCGGCATCGTGGATGCTGCCCACAGGATAAATAAAGGCCTGTTGCCGGATCTCTCCAACAAGGGAAAGGACTTTTTCTTTATGCCCAGGGATGACTACAGGGTCATTTACAAGCATATGGTGGAAATGATAACCGACAAACTTCCCGCATATCTGAATGTGACTTCCGGGGATATACAGGTGCTGACTCCCATGAAAAAAGGCCCTCTGGGGTCTGTGGAACTGTCAGCCGTGCTGCAGAGGATGCTGAATCCCCCTTCCCCTGAAAAAGAGGAGATAGAGAGGAACGGGTCCCTTCTGAGGGAGGGAGACCGTGTCATGCAGATCAGGAATGATTATTCCATCGAATGGGAGGTCGTGGGTAAATACAACGTGGTGGTGGACAGCGGAACCGGCATATACAACGGGGATATAGGCATCATACGGGAGATAGACCGGGTCACCGGGGTCGTGACCGTCGAATTTGACGAGGGCAGGAGAGTACGTTATGAGAAGGAGAACCTTTCAAATATCGAACTTGCCTATGCCCTGACAGTCCATAAATCCCAGGGGAGCGAATATCCTGCGGTGATCATCCCGGTCATGCCGGGACCCGCCCCCCTTATGAACCGGAATCTGATCTACACCGCAGTCACAAGGGCTCAGCGCATGGTGGTGATGATGGGGAAAAAGAATACTCTTGAACAGATGATTGAAAATGACAGACCGGCTCTTCGGAATACCGGCCTTTCGGATGCGCTTTCCGTGGAGATACCGATATGAATCCCGTGGCAGACGCTGCAGTCTCCATCCTTTACCCCAGGAGGTGCCCTTTGTGCGACCGGCCGGTCAGCCCTGCAGGCGCCCTTATTTGCAGGGAATGCGAAGGGAAGGCTGAATATGTGAGCGGGGCCTGCTGCATGAAATGCGGGAAACCCCTTGAGGACGGAAGGTCCGAGTACTGCGCGGACTGCAGGGTGAGGCCCCATGCTTTTGACAGCGGCGCCAGCGTTTTTATTTACCACAGTGTGGACAGGTCGGTGTTCAGGTTCAAATATGAGGGCAGGCAGGAGTACGCCGCCTGGTACGGGGAGAGGACGGCAGTGATCCTGGGGAAAAAGATAAAGTCGTGGAAACCGGATCTGCTGGTGCCTGTGCCGATCCATCCCAGGAGAAGGAAAAAAAGAGGCTACAACCAGAGTGAGCTCCTGGCCCGGGAAATAGGTGAGAGGACCGGTATACCAGTAAGTCTGTGCGTCAGCCGGGTGGTGGATACAAAGCCTCAAAAAGGCCTTGGTATAGCGGAAAGACAAAAAAATCTCGAAAAGGCTTTCAAAATACGGCCGGGTGAGTTAAAATCTAAAATAATTGTCGTAGTAGACGATATATACACCACCGGCACCACCATCGATGAGATGGCAGTGACTGCCAGGAGAGCTGGTGCTGAGGGGGTATTTTTCATCACGCTGGCAACAGGAAATAGCACTTGAATGGAGGAGAACTATGGATGTACGTAACTGTAGAAAATGTGGTAAGCTCTTTAATTACATTTCCGGACCGCCCATCTGTCCCAACTGCAAACAGGCACTTGAAGATAAGTTCCTGCAGGTGAGGGAATACATACGCGATAACCGTACTGCTACCGTGGAGATGATATGCACGGATTGTGAGGTGGATTCCGGTCAGCTGAGGCAGTGGATCAGGGAAGAGAGGCTGGAGTTTTCCGATGATTCTCCCATCAATTTTGAATGCGAGAACTGTGGCGCTACCATAAAGACCGGAAGGTACTGCCAGAAGTGCAAGAATGAAATGGCAGGAAAGCTGGAGAGCTCCTTCAGGAGACCTGAGGCGCCCAAGCCTGAGAAGAAGGATTCCGGCGGAAGCCGTATGAGATTTTTGGACAGCAAATAATGCTGGATCAGGAGAAGATCGTGAGCATGGCTCGGCTCTCATCCTACGAAGAGAATGAGGGCAGAGCCGATATTGCCACGGGAATGTTTTTCCGGGGAGATTATGTGGGGCTGCATGTGGTCAGGTCTGTTATTTGTGCTACCGCAGCCTTTTTCATAATCGTGGGGCTTTATGTGCTGTACGATTTTGAAAAGCTGATGTCCGATCTGTACAGCGTGGACCTGACGGTCTTCGCCCAGATGCTGCTTCGCAGATACATAATATTCATCGCTGTGTATGCGGTGATCTCTTATATCGTTTACTCTGTTAAGTGGGCCAGATCCAGAAAGAGGCTCAAGGGATATTATAAAAGCTTGAAGTATATGGGAAGGAAATACTATATGGAGGATGAGTATTGAGTACACTCCTCATTCTCAAACAGAATCTGAAGTTCTTTTTCAGCAAGTGGCAGACATTTCTTGTGCCTGTCTTTAAATTTCTGTTCGCATTTGCAAGTCTCGGGGTTGTGAACAACGCCCTCGGCTATATGTCGAGACTGAAGAGCCTTCCGCTGGTCTTTGTGGCAGCGCTCATGTGCTCCATCATGCCCTGGGGATTTACCGCATTTGTGGCAGTCGTGTTTGTGGTGCTCCATATGTATGCCCTGTCCATGGAGTGCGCTCTGGTCATGGGAGCCATTTTCCTTCTCTTTTATCTTCTGTTTTCAAGGTTTGCTCCAAGGGATCAGGTGGCTGTGCTCCTGACTCCCATGTGTTTTTATTTCCGCGTGCCTTACGCAGTGCCCATCACCGCCGGACTTTTGGGGAATCCCGGAACCGCGGTGTCCGTGGCCATAGGCACCGCATCCTGGTATATGATCCGCTTTGTCTCCCAGAATGAGGAACTATTGAGATCCCTTTCGGATGAGGAGATAAACGTCAGGGTGAAGACCATCATTGACGGCGCCGTGGGAAATAAAGACATGAGGATCATAGCGGTGTCCTTTGCCATAACGGTCATGACAGTGGCCATAATCAAAAAGCTCTCCGTGGATCACGCATGGACCGTGGCCATTGTGGCCGGCGGGATAGTGGAGATCCTCTCACTTCTGGTCATGTCTCTTCTCATGTCCGGAAGCCTTTCCACCGTCGTTATGATCACAGGGACTCTTTTGGGAGTCGCAGTGGCCTTTGTTGTGCAGTTCTTCGGGTTTCATCTGGATTATTCCAGGCAGGAGAAACTGCAGTTTGAAGACGACGATTATTACTATTACGTGAAAGCTGTTCCCAAGATGTATATGTCGGCCCCGGAGAAGAAGGTGCGGCGCATAAACAGGCGCAGGGAATACGATCAGGGACCCGATGATGTCGGATACGATGACGGATATGACGACGGATACAGTGAGGGCAGCGCTGATCGTTTATGAGGGATTTCAGTTCACTAATTGAATATCTGTTCAGTAATTTTCAGGAACTCCATGTGCCAAAGATCGGCTGGACGGATGTGGTCGAGGTCATTCTGATCTCTTTCTTTATCTTTCAGGTACTGGTCTGGTTCAAGAATTCCAGGGCGTGGACTCTGCTTAGGGCAGTGGTCTTTCTGGCAGTGTTTGTCACCATCGCCTGGCTTCTCAACATGAACACCATAGTCTGGATCTTCCAGTCGCTGTTTTCCATTGCCGCCATGATGATCATAGTGGTGATGCAGCCCGAACTCAGAAAGGGGCTGGATCAGCTGGGGCAGGGACAATTTTTTTCGTCTCTGATGATATTCGATATCTTCAGGGCAGGGGAGACGGAGGGCCGTTTTTCTGACCGCACCGCATCGGAGATCACCAGGGCGTGCATGGAGATGGCAAAGGTCAAGACAGGGGCTCTCATCGTCATAGAAAATGAGAACTCCCTTTCCGAATATGAACGCACGGGGATCAGACTGGACGCAGAGGTGTCCAGCCAGCTCCTGATAAATATATTTGAGAAGAATACGCCGCTTCACGACGGCGCAGTGATAGTGAGAGGAGACAGGATCACCAGCGCCACCTGTTATCTGCCCCTCTCCGATTCCACGGTGCTCTCAAAGGCTTTGGGGACCAGGCACAGGGCCGGAGTGGGAATGTCTGAGTCCACGGATTCCATGACCATCATAGTGTCTGAGGAAACGGGAAATGTGAGCGTGGCATACCTGGGGGCGCTCTCCAGGGTCACCGATGCCGATGCGCTTTTGGAGATGCTCACCCGCATCCAGAACAAGCATGATCCCTCCGGACCTAAGCAGAAAGTCGGCATACTTAAGATGATGGGGAGGGGGCAGAAATGAGAAAGATCATGAAATACCCCGCTCTCTTCGTCTTCTCCGTGGCGTTGTCCATCATCATCTGGCTTGTGGTGAATAATGCCAACGACCCGGTGGTGAGTTACCGGGCTACCAACGTGCCCGTCAGGATCACCCACAAGGAGGTGCTCACCGCAAACAATATGGTCTATCAGGTCCTGGATGACACGGATGTCATAGACACAGTGACCATACGGGCTCCCAGATCCATAATCGACGCCCTTGACGATGAAAATATCATAGCCACCGCCGATATGAATGAGATGTCAGACGATGGGACCATACCCATCTTCCTGACCACAAATAAATACGCCAGCGACCTGGACAGCATAACCGGAAGTATCAGCCAGGTGGAGCTGCTGGTGGAGAACAAGAAGACAAAAGTGGTCAGGCTCAAGTGCACCACCTCCGGAGAGGTCTCAGAGGGATATATGGTGGGAGATATCACTCCTGAGCAGAACCAGGTCAGACTTTCAGGCGGTGAATCCGCAATCGATTTGGTCAGTTACGCTGCCATCGACGTGAATGTCACGGGATTCACGGCGGATATCAACACCCTTGCGGACATAAAGCTCTGTGACGAGGAGGGAGAGACCGTGGATTCCACC
>JAILIO010000028.1 GCA_024695225.1 Lachnospiraceae bacterium | reverse complement strand
GAACCACCACAAACAGTGCGGCCAGCACCTGCGCTGTGACTATAGTAGACGATGAGGAATCAGATCCTTCGACGGTTTCATTTTCCGAAGCCTCTTACAAACCTGAAGATGGAGCAGAAAAGGTTACAGTCACTGTTGTCCGCAGTGGAGCACTGTCGAGCGTTGCATCTGTTAAGGTGAAGACCAATGATGAAGGCACTGCTCTTGTGGGTCGTGATTACTCAGAGGTCGACAGGGATCTGTTCTTCCCCTTTGGAGTAGACAGTCTCACAGTGGATATCCCCATAAGAACATCATATTTCCGTGGTGAAAAAGATTTTTACCTGGATCTGATACCCGAAGGCGGGTGTAAAGCTGATCTTTCGCGCACTGAAGTGGTCCTTTCCGGTACATGGACCAGCGAGAATGAAAATAAGAAAAAAGATGAAGAAGCCGAACTTGCAGAGACCGGTGAAACAGATGCAGAAGGCGGTGAGTTTGACGATCTTCCTGAAGTTGGAGCAAATGCTCAGGTCAACACCCTTTCAACCATCAGGACCCTTGATTCAATAAAGCTGGATTCCCCATATGCACATGGAAATACTGATAACCATTTCAAAGGGAACAACCGTTATGAGAGCAATAATAAACGTTGGGCGATGGACTGGGAAGCTAAAAACACAGGCTTTCTGGGGTCTAAAACCCACATGGGAAGCGTTGGAGTTACCTATAAGCTGTCAAGTGATTCCAATCCATATTGGATCGCAGGTGCAAGGGTCAGATGGGATCGTTCAAAAAAATGCGCTGAGATGAGAGCCGAGATCAGCGCCGATCAGCATGATTGGTATACTAATTTTGGAAAACGGGCTCCTGACGGATACGGGTATTATATCTACCAGTCTACAGGTCATTTTGACTGTCAGACAGTTGACATGTATCCTTCTGCCACAGATTCGAAAGATTCTAGTAGCGTAAGACCTCTGTTTATGCATTTTTCCAACAAGGGTAACTGTCATGACTGTAACTGGTTATGGATCTATGACGTAAAGCCTATACTCAGACCTTTCCAGTTTAATTATAAGGATCCGGACAGGCTGAAGTTTAAAGATGAAAAAGGTAAAGAGGTTGCAGATGATGGTTCATCCACCAGCGGATGTATAGCAGCCGGCGCAGCCGGACAGCTTGTAATGTTTTTGGGTGACAGCATTACGATCCAACAGACCTCGGGATCCAATGTGCAAAAGTATGCGCAGATAAAAGGACTGGAAATCAGCAAAGATAAGAACAGCAATTATAAAACCCTTGACGGAGTTAAGTGTGTAGACGGAAAGAGCGTAACATTCCGACTTACCGAAGACAGCATCAAGCGTTTTGTAAACAACATGGGATCAGGCAATTTCTACAATGCATGTAAGGAAAACAGGAATGTAACAAATAAACTTGGAAGCAGCACTCCCAAATATGCGGAGCTGTTTGTAAGACCGAAGTATTCAAAGATCGGTGCAGAGATCTCTCTTCACAACCCTTATGATTTTAATGTCACTGTTATCATTGACGGGACAAAATATGAATTAAAGAAAAATGAGACCAAAAAACTCAGCAATTACTATCTGGGAGATAAGATATATACATCAGTCACCGTATGCGATGATCAGAAGGAAAATTACACTGCCACAGGACTGTCGGTCCAATATAAGACAGATAAGGCTGAAAGCGAATTCAGAAAAGCTGAATTTGATTTTGTGAACGATAAACCGGTTTATATCACAGGGACGAAGGACAACAGGCTCAATTTCCAGATCCTGACCATAGAGCCTAAGCTCCAGAAAAATGATAACAAGATAGTGGTACGCGTAAATAAATCGGATCTTGGTAAATTCAACACCGATGAGGGAGTTCTAAAGGGCACCGGCACTGAGAAGAACGGGTATGTTGAGTATGTGTATGCAGATTCCTCTCAGACCAGATACGGAAAACTCTATCCTATACCTGCGATCCTCAAAGATGCTGATAATACTGTGTGCAGATGGTATGATCCCAACGCAGGGAAGTATTACGAAGGAAATACGCTGTATTTCACCGCAGGAGATGAGGCAAAGAAGAATATCCTCATCCTGAGTCCTGTAGACAGACGGTATGATGTGAAATTGACCGGTAGTCTTAGATACATGAAATACGACTTGCTCACATTGGATTCCGGAAAAGCATCTGCGCTTCCTGCAAGCGGCGCTATGGTTGTGGCAGGTTCCGGTTCTGCCAAAGCGGATGAGAAGGGATATTTTTCAACTGCATCTTTCCCGGTTCACGGAACGGAAAACCAGGGTTCAGGAAATAATTCCAAGCAGATATATCTGAGATATCTGGTTACTGTAAACGGAAAATCTATTGTCAAGGAAACCCTTTTACAGAATATGCAGAAGGAGATAGATGTCAGCAGCGCCTTTGAAGATGGTGTCAGCCCGGTTACTTCGGATATTTTCCACGGAGTACAGATAAGCGGAGAATATAACGATAAAAGCAGTTACCAGGTAGAGGATGGCTGTTTCCTGCCGATCGATGACGGCAGCCAGGTAAATATGACTGTAAAGATTAAGGCTGCTGATTATGATTATTCCACCATCGATGAAAATGGCAAGGTGCAGGAGGGTACTAAAACAGAAACGCCTCTCACCGTTCAGCTTATCCTTTACGGTGAGGATGGAAAGATCAAAGGGAAATACGATACCGTTACCCTGAATGAAAGGAAATATGACACATACGCAGGGTATTACTCATTCAGCCGGTGGATATATTTCAGCAAGGAATCCGAAGATGACCCGTCTTCAAGCTTTGCGGCGGCCCCCGGTGACATGCTTTATATGAGGGTTACAACTGACCGTGACGGCATGGATGCATATACCTATTCCGATCTTTATACCGGATACACTTTTAAGGCGAAGTCCACATATGAGCCACCTATAGAGCAGGGCATCAACAGTCCTGTAAACATCAATTATGATAAACTGCCGTTCCTTTCAGATACGGGAATGAAGCTGGATTTCCCCTTTGTGACTGTAGGTTACAACAAAACTGACAGGGGATACAGGATGTTTATCGGAGCCTCTGCTGTCCAGATCTTTGACAGTATAAAAGGCACCCACATCGCGGGCATGGCGGGAGATGACGGACAGTATTGGTCGAGCCTGTTCAGTTTGAGCCACCCGTTTGATACCTTTAAAGGCGGACTTAAAGAGTCTTATGAAAGTGTATTTAAGGATAAGGAAAATATCAAGACTGCTGTCGACAGCGGAAGTCTGGGCAATCCTGACTGGCGTTTTGACCTGATGGTTGGAATGTTCTTTGATTTTGAACTTCCCACGGCATCTGTTGAGGGCGGTGGTAATGTTGAATGTCCTACATTTGTGTTTACAGGTCTTGGCGGTTTCGTATCCGTGACCATAGGCTTCAAGATGGCGTGGTACTTCATTGTACCTGTAGTGTTTATCCCTGTATATATCGGTATCGAAATAGAGGGTACTGTCATGGGATTCCTTGGAGCGGTAGCAAGCGGAGATGCCAATATCACTTTGGACGACTCAAAACAAAGGCAGGTGGATTTTGACAAAGCCCTGGATAAATTCTCCGGTTCGGTGAATGGCACTGCTACGATACAGATAAACATGGGCGTTGGTCTGTGTGGCACCATAGGTGTAAGAGCAGTAGGAAATGTAAAAACCATTGTCAACTATACGCCATCGGATATCGTGGATGATTACGGTATATATATGGCGTTTAATGCAGGTATAAAAGTGGACCTGTTCCTGACATCCTTCGGTAAGACCTGGACTCTCAAAGACTGGAAATGGGGTTCCTTCAAACAATATGCGGAGGGCACGGACAATTCACAACATATAGACCCTGCGGGAACTTCCGTTGACAGTGACGATCCCTTTGAATTCAGGGAAGGAACCGGCCTTGATTCTGTATGGCTTGGGGCAGAGGCCGGAGATGCTCTGGATCCTGCAGGAAGCGCATTTGCGCCGAGTTCTGAAAAAACAGTGACATTGGTAGATGATGCTTATGAACGTCCTGATTCCCAGCTTATTACACTGGCGGACGGAACGGTATTCCTGGCTTACATATCCAGTGACAACAGTAAAGGGACATATCAGAGGACTACTCTTAACCTTGCGTCATACAAGGATGGGAAGTGGAGCAATCCCGTTCCTGTAGCAAAAGATGATACTGCGGATTTCCAGCCTTCAATATGTGAAATGAAGGACGGAAATGTTATGGTTTCCTGGGTATCCACAAGTTCTGATAATATTACCGAGAGCACATCCACCACAGATTATCTGAACAGTATGGATGTATTTGCAGCGATAGCAGAGATCGACACAGACGGAAAGGTGACTGTGGGTGAAGCTGAACAGCTTTCCAAAGACAGTTACACTCCTTCAGGAAAGACGGAGGCTGAAAGCTATTATGACTGCAATCCTACTGTGGTCTGTGATATGGTCAGCGGTGATGCCATGGTCTACTACATAAAGAGCGGGCGGGCAGACAGCGGCTCGGCGGTAGATCTTGCAAATCCCTACACCAATGATTCCGTTATCTGTTATATGCCTTACAGCTATGATGGCGTCACAGTGGAAGGGAAAACAGAGCACTGGCTTCACGATTACTTTTATGAAGGTGAAGTTTCAGGTTCTTCTGAAGAAGAGATAGAAGAAAATGAGAAATTTCTTATTGATAATTTTGGCGGTCAGCGTTTCCTTGACGGACCTAAATCTGCTGATGGCAAGAAGGAGTATTCCATACCCGATTTCACTGCTATAGGTTACAATTCTTTGGCTGTGTATGCTTATTCCGTAGACTTTGACGACAGCATGGACACGGAGTCCGACAGGGAACTTTTCCTGCAGGTGTATGATTTCAAAAATCATCAGACAAAGTACAGGATAAGGCTTACCGATGATGAACTGTCTGATACCATGCCTCAGCTGTTCAGGGCTAAGGTTTTGTCTTCTGATGAGGAGGAGGATGAGACTACTGATGATCTCACAGATACAAAGCTCTTCTGGTACAGGGATAACAAGGATATCTGTTATATAGATGTTTCCCGTCTGATACGCGAGGGCATAGATGAAAACGGTAATATCTTAAGCATAGAAGACAATAAATCGGATGACTATGATGGCGAGGAGGGACGCACTTTGGCGGAACCTGCATATGTCACCATGACTTCCACAAAGTCCTCAGCATCTCGTCAGATGGCTGACTTCAAGGTGACCCAGGATGACAAGTGCGGTATATATATTCTCTGGACAGAGGGGGCAAACGGCGGAGAGGAGATCTTCGCAACCAGTCTTCTGACAAATGGTAAGACAGTCGAAAATGCTGATGCCGAAGACAACCCTTCAGCCGGATGGTCAAGGCCATATCAGATAACAAAGGATGGACACCATAATGATGAGATAGCGGTCACACTGTCAGGTAACAGTCTTATGGTGGTGCACAATCAATTCGACCAGGAATTGGATGTTGAAGATGAAAGCGATCCGGTCAAAATGACCAATATGAAACTCATGGCTACCGTATTGGATCCCTGTGGAGCAGTGGAAACAGAAGCCCTCAGACTGGTGTATCCTTCGGAAAATGAAGGTGATGATGGTAAGGAGACGAAGCTTCCCCTGCCGGGAACCGAAATAGAAGTAGTCGCTGATATCGTCAATGCAGGTTTGACAACAGCCAAAGGTTATAAGGCTGAACTTAAGACAGTATCCGCTGACGGAACGGTGAGCGATACCATCAGCAGCAATATCGTAACAGAGGAAATGATACCCCAGGCAAGAGATACGGTCACATTTACCGGATATACCCTTCCTGAGCATTTTGACGGTCTTAAGTTCCTGGTTGAGACCACAGAACTCAAGGAAGATAATGTGTACTACTCTGATCACCACGAGTTCTACTCCAGGGAATTTGAGGAAAGAGGAGATTATGCATTTACAGATCTTAGGGCTTACCAGCTTCCCGATGGATTCCATCTGGCAGGTACTGTGACAAATTACGGAAACGCTGCGGCCAAAGAAAATGATTGCATAAGTGTCACTCTGAACGGACCTTACAATCTGCAGCTCCAGTTTGATCCGGAAGATCGCAAGATTACGAGTATCCCGCTTGACTCCCTTGCAGTCGATCAGAGTATGAGTTTCGATGTGCCTGTTACAGTGAATGAAGAGCAGCTTAAAGAGTATGGATATATCGAAGCAACTGTGGCAGTGTATGAGGATAACATCTATGTCGCAGAGAATGAAGAAGGCTACGAGGAGATAAATAAGGTCATTCTCGGTGAGTCAAAGTCTGTATACTTTGAAAAGGAAATGCCCACCCTCAGCGTAAATCATATGCTACTGGATGTGGATGACGAGATTGCCATTGAAGTTACAGATACCGATGGAAATGCCTATGCCGCAGATGAACTCATTTATGAGGTGGAAGACGATTCAGTGGCGAGACTTGTGAACGGTAGCCTGGAAGGCTTGAAAGAAGGCAAAACCAGTCTTCGGATCATACATTCCTTCACCGGATGCGTGATCAATACTCCCGTCATAGTAGCGGAGGGACTGAGCGACGAACTTCCTGAGAATGTGAGTATAGAAGATGTTCCCGACGGACTTTGGTATGCATTTACCGAAACCGGGGACTGCACATATACCGGTAAGAAGATCACACCGGAGATAAATGTGTTCAATGGTTACAAGAAACTTAAAAAAGGCAAGGATTACACTGTATCTTACAAGAACAATGTGAACGCATATTCTCTGGCTGAAGGTGATGAGGGATTCGATGGAAGCAAGGCTCCCGTGGTCATCGTAAAGGGAAAAGGCAATTACACCGATAAAGACAGCGTATACTTTAAGATACTTCCCATAGATCTTGGAGATGACCTGGTGATAGCTGATGATCCTGCTCTCGCATACACAGGAAAAGATATAAAGGTCAAACCTGTGGTGAAGTGGAACGGAAAGAAACTCAAGGCAGGTAAAGACTTCACGGCTTCTGTGGAGACTGTGAAAGAAAAGGGCAACAGCGAACTGACACTCACCGGCACGGGCAATTATACCGGCACAAAGACCCTTGCCGTGACTGTATATGACAAGACAGCTGCAAAGCCTGTTTCCAAACTCTCTGTTTCAAAGATAGCGGATCAGACATACACGGGAAGCGAGGTAAAGCTTTCGTCACTTACAGTCAGGAATTCCGGCGCAACCCTTTCCGGAAATGAACTTGTGACGGCATCGGATGCGGATTACTTTGTAAGCTACAAGAACAATGTGGACGCAGGGACCGGATATGTGATCATAAAAGGAAATCCGGCCAGGGGATATGTGGGAAGCAGGCATATACCGTTTAAGATAGTCGGTGCAGACCTTAAGGGCGCAACTGTTTACGGACTGCCAAAAGAGGGTTATGCCTACACGGGATCGGCTATAACTTTGAATAAGCTGATCAAAGACGGGACCATAACCATCATGTCCAGAAACGGAAAGAAACTTATGCTTTCAGACGGCACGGAAACAGGGGAGAATTATGGCTTTACTGTCTCTTACAGCAATAATACTGACACAGGCAAAGCTACAGCCATACTCACAGGGGTAGACGGATGTACCGGTACTCTCAAAGTGCCTTTCAAGATCGCTAAGGTTGATGTGGCCCAGCTGTCTGCAAACCTCCTGAGCGACGTGGCTTCCTTTGCCCAGGGCGGCAGTGTACCCGGTGTCGTAGTGAGAAATAATGGCAAAAAGCTTTCAGAAGGTGTTGACTATACCCTAGTATTTAAAAACAACAAAAAGACAACCACCAATGGTTCAACCGTGACTGTGAAGGGTAAAGGCAATTTCGCCGGCTTGTCCCAGCCTATGAGTTATTCCACCGTCGCAAGTGATATCAGCAACCTGACTGTAGTGGCAAATGATGTGGTGTATAAGGACAAGAACGGCAATTATCTGACAAAGGTCACAGTTACAGATTCCGATGGCAAGAAACTCAAGGCTGGCAAGGATTACGAAAAGGCAGTCACATATACCTATGAAGACGGTACGGCAGTTGAAGCAAACGCCAAAGTCCCTGCAGTGACAACCTTAAATGTCACGGTAAAGGCTGTGGATGGCGGAAATTACAAGGGTGAAGTCACAGGCAGTTACAGAGTTGGCACTCAGTCTATATCAAAAGTCGGACTGAACGGAAAGATCCCGGACCAGACCTATACCGGCAAAGCTATAACGATTTCCGCAAATGTGATACCTCTTAAAGTGTCTGCAGAGACAACGGATGGGGATGCCAATTGGGAGATACGGGAGGACAGTTATCGGAACAATGTAAATAAAGGATCTGCCTCGGTAACAGTCAGAGGACTTGGGGAATACTGCGGAGACAAGAAACTCAAGTTCAAGATCGGAGCTATGAACATCAAATGGTACGAGAAGGAGAAGGAATAATGAAAAAAGATACCGAAAAAAATGAAGAGGAAATAAAAAAAGAACTGGAAGAGGCAAAGATTCCAAGGGACGAGATGAAGAAAGTGGCCGGAAGCGGGACCTTTGACGATGTCCCCGTAGTGGAGGAGCACCCTTACGACAACGGTGTAACAGATAACATCTGATGAAGAAATACTCTGCGTTTCAAAGCGGGAGTCCCCGCAGGATCCTGGGGGTTCCCGTGGTCATGCAGATGGACGAACTGGAATGCGGCGCAGCCTCTCTGGCCATGATCATGGGGTATTACGGCAAGTGGGTGTCCCTTGAACGGCTGAGAGAGGATTGCGGTGTCTCCAGGGATGGAGTGAACGCCGAAAGCATAATGCGGACTGCCGAAAGCTATGGGTTTAAGGCCCAGGGATATCGATGAAGACGGGATTGTATATGCAATCTCAAAACTGACTGCGGAGATCATGTTGAGCGAGTCGGAAAAGTCGTCATCCTGGGAGGACTATATTATTCGGAATGAGGATTATGTAGACAAAGTTGATGAAATGATGAAGGATCTGGATCTGGAAGAGTAGAAGAGTTGTTCGATAAATCAGTTGGGGGAACAATTTATGCCACGTAGTTATTTCAATGAGGCGACTCGGGTTCAGATGCCGGCGATGGTACATCTGACCAGGCTTGGCTATCGGTATTTTGGCAGAATGCGTGAAGATATGGCCGGCACTGTGTATGACCCGGATACCAATATTCTGATTCAGGAATTCTGTCATAAATTTGATGAATTG
>JAILIO010000020.1 GCA_024695225.1 Lachnospiraceae bacterium | reverse complement strand
CCTCTCGGGAACATTTTTCCCGCAGGCTATATAGTCCAGGAAAAATAAGGGCTCTCCTCCGGCGCAGGCCACATCGTTCACGCACATGGCCACACAGTCGATACCCACCGTGTCGTGCTTGTCCGCAAGGAATGCCAGTTTAAGTTTAGTCCCGACGCCGTCGGTTCCGGAGAGCATCACCGGCTCCTCCATCCCTTTCACTGCGGAAAGTGAAAAAGCTCCGGAAAAACCGCCCAGGTCTCCCATGACCTCAGGTCTGTATGTCTCCTTTACAAAACCCTTTATCAGTTCCGTAGATCTGTAGCCAGCCTCTATATCCACACCGGCGCTTCTGTAATCAAGTGCCATCAGTTTTCACCAAATCCTTTATATCCTTTTTCCTGCAGAAGTCTGTCTTTTTCCTGTACATCCTCACACATCCTGCGGGTATATCCCTTCAGTTTCTCAAGTATCTCCGGATCCGATGCGGCCAGGATCCTGAGGGCCATAAGAGCGCCGTTTTTCGCTCCGTCCACGGCCACCACCGCCACCGGCACCCCCGGAGGCATCTGAAGCTCCGAGAGAAGCGCGTCCACGCCCCCCGGAAGTCCCCCGGAAAGCGGAACTCCTATAACGGGAAGTGGGAAAAGGGCAGATATCATACCCGGCAGATGGGCAGCCATCCCGGCTCCCGCTATGACCACTTTCACTCCTCTGTCTTCAAGGCTCCCCGCCCACTCAAAGAGCTGATCCGGCTCCCTGTGGGCAGAAATGATCCTCATCTCGTGATCAACTCCGAATTCTTCAAGCACAGCAGCCGCCTTGGACATGACCTTTATGTCGGATGCGCTTCCCATTATTATCGATACCAAAGGCAATTCTACACCTCCATACATTGTGTTATATTGTAGAACAAACTACAACCTATAGCAAGTTAAATGAACTTTTAACCATCTGTCATGCCAGCATCATGACTATGACCGACACTATGGTTGCGGAGCACAGGACGATCCCGGTGACCGGAAAAAACTTGTATGTATCCGGTTCCAGCACCGACATGATGCCCAGAACCAGCCCCGCCACAGCCATGAAGAAGGTCAGCATCACGGCAAGGGCCAGTGAACCGCTGACATTTCCGGACAGTTCCGAGGCTCTTTTCACTGCGTAAATAAGTGATGAAACAGAGATCACTCCAAATGCCGAGGACATGACCCCCTTCTCCGGGTGGTTTTTGGATGTATACTTTATATTTTTCAAGAAAGAGCTCCGTATTCGGCGTAATACCTCTCCAGAGCAGACACCATATCATCCGTGAGCCTGCCGTCCTCCTTGAGGATCTCCGTCACTTCCTTCATGGTGACGATGGCCCCGGTCCTGAACCCGTATTTCTTTGATATCTGGGTCAGGGCAGCCTCATCGGTATCTATTCCCTTTTCACACCTGTCCAGAGACACCACCAGTCCTGTGATCTCAACTTTTGCCTGAGCTCTCAGGATAGGCACCGTCTCCTCCATGGATTTTCCGGAGGTGGTCACATCCTCCACGATCAGCACCCTGTCACCGTCCTTCAGTTTGGAGCCAAGGAGTATCCCGGTGTCGCCGTGATCTTTTATCTCTTTTCTGTTTGAGCAGTAGCGGACCTCCCTGCCGAATATGCGGCTCACAGCCTCCGCCGTGACCACTGAAAGGGGTATGCCCTTGTACGCCGGTCCGAAGATCACATCGTAGGAATCCCCGTACATATCCTCGGCTGCCTTTGCATAGTACTCTCCAAGCTTCATAAGGCTGCCGCCTGTAACATAGGCTCCCGCGTTCATGAAAAACGGGCTCTTCCTTCCGCTCTTCAGGGTGAAATCCCCGAACTTGAGCGCTCCGCATGACAGCATGAAATCCGTAAACTCCCTCTTGTAATCCTGTAATCCTTCCATCATCTCTGCCCTCTGTTTATCTGCCCTCTGTTATCCGTAAGAAATATCCTTCAGTGAACTCTGGATGCCGCAGCATCGTCTAAGGCTTTTGCTATATCCTCCCTCATGGCCTGTACTGCAGCCCGGGAGGCCTCTTCAAAGTGCTCTTCGCCGTACTTTTTGTATTCTTCCTGTTTCCACGCCGCTATTATTCCCCTGGAGGAATTGACAATGGCTCCAAGCCCGTCCTTGTCAAAGAAAGGCACAAGGTCAGCTCCCTTTCCGCCCTGAGCTCCGTATCCGGGCACCAGTATCCAGGTGCGGGGCATGAGTTCTCTCATCCTGCGTCCGAATTCAGGGTAGGTGGCTCCCACCACGGCTCCCACATCGGACCAGTCTCCGTGCATCACTGTGGATCCCCATTCGCTCACCTTTGCGGCAACTCTCTCACAGAGCATTTCCCCCGAGGCCAGTTTCAGATCCTGGAATTCTCCGCTGGAGGGGTTGGAGGTTTTCACCAGAACAAAGATGCCCTTATTTTTCTCCCTGCAAACCTTCAGGAAGGGCTCTATGCCGTCGCTTCCAAGGTAAGGGTTCACGGTGCACATATCCGTCTCCAGTGCGGACAGTATGGTATGTCCGAATTTCACGGTCCCCAGATGGCTGTCCGCGTAGCCCTCCGCCGACACACCTATATCATTTCTCTTTACATCTCCTATGACCACAAGGCCCTTCTCCTTGGCGTATTTCGCGGTGACACGGTAGGCCTCTATCCCCGGGGTGCCGAACCTTTCGTACATGGCTATCTGCAGTTTCACCGCCGGCACCAGATCGCAAACGGCATCGATTATAGCCAGATTGAACCTGAGAAAAGAATCTGACACTGCAAAGAGCGACTCCCCGCGGTCTTCGATGGCCGCCTTTTTAAGCGATTCCGGGATGAACTGAAGCTGGGGATCAAGCCCAACCACGATACTGGTCCCTTTTTCCTGCACTGCCTTAGCAAGCTGTTCTATCATTCTGCGCCTCCATAAATCGCGGATCTGATACGATCCCCGCAAACGCCGGTCACTCCCGGCGGCCAACTGATTCCCGCTTTACTCTGTCCGGTGTTCAAAGGATCCACACATCCGGGCTGTCCGGTGTTCAGAGGAAGATCAACTCATCTGGGCTGATCATTGTTCAAAGGATCTTCCCTCATCCGGACTGCCACAGGATATCCCATGATACCGGGCTACCGGATGTTCCGAGATCCCCACATCCGGACACCCACAGTATATCCTCCCCCGGCACCGTTCTATCTGGTGCTCAAAAATGCATATTCCTTCATCCCCACCGCGTCATCAGGCCATATGCTCACATATTCCGCCGCCTTGTCCCTTGCCGCAGCGAAATCCCCGGACCTTTCGTAAGCGCATATCTCGTTGAATTTCAAGGTCTGGAGCATCCCCTTTGACTCTTCGGATGCGATCCCCGCCTGAAAATCCTGAAGAGCGGCTTTGGGATTGTCCCTTTCCAGTTCGCACAGCCCCATCTCGTTGTAGACCGCCGCACACTGGGGGAAATCCTTGAGATAACTTTCAAACATTGATATGGCATAGGCATAGTCCCCGTCCGCCATGTAAACCCGCCCCAGAGCCAGCACCGTGTCTGTATTCCTGTTGCTCTTCATGGCTCTCTCCAGAGACTCTCTGGCATCGGCGGTATTGCCCATACAATAATAAATACGCCCAAGGTCGTAATCCGACATCCCCCGCCCGCCTTTTTCCAAAAGGGACTGGAGGACCAGGGCCCCGTCTTCTTCCCGTCCGGCATCCGCCAGAGCTTCATACACGCCGATGGCCCTGTCATAATCAGACGGATCCAGACTGAGGGCCTTGCTGAAATCCGCGATGGCAGCGTCGGCATTTTCCTGTTGCAGCTCCACTATGCCTCTCTGGTAGTAGGCATCCTCGTCACCGGGATGCAGGGAAATAATGGCGTTGTAAACATTTATAGCCTTGTCCGGCTCACCGTTTTTCATATAGCTGCAAGCCAGGTAATAGTTGATATCATAATCCATATCCTCGGGGAGATAGTGGTTTAACTGAAGAGCGGACACAAAGGATTCAATGGCGCCGGCGTAATCCGACTGCCCCATATGGGCGATGCCTTCACCCCTCAGGATCAGGCGTTCATTTTCTTTGTTGTCCCGGGCCTGGGAAAACAGCACCAGAGCCCCTTCGTAGTCCCCGTCTTCTATGGCCAGCATCCCGGCTTCAGTATTGCCGGAGCGGGAGCCGCATGCAGTGATAAATACGCAGGACAAAAGAGCCGCAGTTACGGCCGCAAACCTGAGTATTTTTTTGACACCGCCGAAACATGACATAATCTTTGTAATTATAATCCATCCAATCAGTTTCGGTCAATCGCGGAACACCGTTTCAGAAGATCAGATCAGGTCAGATCGCCGGGCATCAGGTTTCGCACAAATATCTCGTTAAATTCGGGCTCAGACGCCAGTTCCACAGGTTCCGCAGAGGAGGCCAGCTTTCTCATCACTTCGCTGTCCTCATCTGTGAGATACTTAAGTGCCCCGGCGAGAGAGGCGTTTCCCAAAGCCTTTATACTGCCCTTCAGTTCCCCGGGCAACAGTCCTGAGGACAGAGCGCTTTCCTCTCTGAGTCCAGTGCCGAAGCCTCCTGCCACATAGGCCTTATACCCCGAAAAATCCCTGTCACCGGTCCTTTTTAAGAGTATCTCAAGCCCGGTCCTGACTGCGGATATGGCAAGTCTCAGGGCCTCTATATCCTTTTGGGTTACAGTGATCATCCTCCCGTCCGGAGCAGCGGCCACTGGATATCCGTTTGCAGCATATTCCACGGGGAGCGCAAAGCCGTCTGCAAGGATCCCGCTGTCGCTCAAATACCCGAGGATATCTATGAGCCCGGTGCCGCATATGCCCATGGGCTTCTCATCTGATATGGTGCTGTAAACCGGTTTCCCGTCGGCATCTGCTTCCACCCTGCATATGGCTCCGGGGATGCTGCCCATCCCCCAGGAGATCTCTCCCCCCTCGAAGGCAGGGCCTGCGGCAGCGGATGTCACATACAGCCTGCCGTTTCTCAGAACAGCCATCTCCGCATTGGTGCCCACATCTATGAATACTGCTTTCTCATCTCCTGTTACGGGTCCCTCCAGGATGCAGTAAAGTCCCGACACGATATCCGCCCCCACAAAAGCGGACACTCCCGGGAGCATGACCACAGGCACCCCTTCAAGGGCTCCTTTGCAGGTATCGATCTCCCTTATGCCTATATCCCCCGCATCAAAGGGATAAGCCATAAGCCCCCGGCAGGACTCCCCTTCAAACATATGCTGCATGGCGGTGTTTGCGGAGATCACAGCTGTCAGCGGCTTCCTGCAGCCCGCAGTCTCTATAAGCTCTGCCGCCAGTTCCTCCACATCTTCCCTGAGCATATTGTATATCTCATCCCGGTGTCCTCCCTCCCAGGCACTCACCCTGGAGAGCACATCAGCCCCGTATATCCTGCTCCGGTTCAGGGCAGTTCCGTACACGACCTCCTCACTGTCCCCCAGGATCAGCGCCTCCGCTATGGTGGTGGTGCCGATATCTATGGCAAGCCTGCTGCCGTGATGGGCGTTCACATCTGAGAGCAGGATGCCTTCATTTTCCCCGGAGTTCCCGGCCACCGCATACATCCTGCTTTCGTCAAAGGATGGCAGGCGGATTGCGGCGTCGGATGTGAGCCTCGAAGTGCAGGCAAGCCTGTAGCCCATGCGGATCTCCTGCTTTGACAGATAGAGCAGATCGCTCTCCGAGGGCGAAGGCGCGCCTTCCGTAAATAATATCCTGCATTTGCCACATCTCCCGCAGCCACCGCAGGGCATGTGGATCGCGCAGCCGTTTTCCCTGAGGGCGGTGGAGACAGTGTCCCTGCAGGGGACCCGGCCCCGTATCCTCCCCAGTTCATCCCTTATGGTAAGTGTGTAAAATTGTGTGTCTCTGAGCACGCAATCCTCCAATGTGCATTTCGAACAGTCGTGACCCGGAAAAGCCTTTACCTCTCCCGGGCAGGTCAGGTGAATAAAGCACATGCTCTTTTCAGGGAGCAGCGCCCCTGCTGCGTTCACAGACATATGAAGGTCGGTGTCCGCGCCGGTCATCTTTATTATCTCTCTGTTGAAACTGACAGGATATCCCAGGGGTGCTTCCAGAGTCTTTACAATCCTGATCCCCCTGTCCCTGCAAAGGTCGAAAAGTTTCCCTGCCGCTTCCCTCTCCAGCGCAAATAAAAGCTCGTCCAAAGCGGCATCCGCCAGCAGTCCTTTTGTGTATTCGCCTTTTTCAAAGTATCCGGAGCTGAGGCTGCAGGCTTCATTTCCCAAAGTCAGCACCTCATATATGGCATTATAACCCGAAAACATCTCCTGTGGATACCGTCTGTCGCTCCCGCAGGACCTGTCTTCCCTGAGCCCGGGTTCTCTGCTGTCACCCGCACTCTTTCCTCCGCGATACTCTCCCTCTGTCTCCCCGGGGCCCGTTGCCCTGAGCCCTGGCGTTCCCTTCTCCCCCGGGAACTGAAAGATATAGCGGGGTTCTGCCAGGGAGAGGATCCGCTCTTCCACCTCTTCATATGCTGAAAAGAGCGCACCGGAGGGTTCCTCCCTCCGATCCGCTCTGAGTCTTTTAAATATGCGGTCCCTGTTCAGTTCCAAAGGTCCTCCCTTTCCGGGGTACCAAGGCAGATCGCCCTTCTGCGCCCACTCTGGACACCCGCGCCCGGATCGCCTGTATTCCGGCTTTCCATGATCTTCGGGCTGATCACTCCTTCACACCGCCGGCTGTAAGTCCGCCCACAATGTTCTTGGACAGGATGAGATAGACGATGATCACCGGGAAGATGGAGAATGCGATCATGGCGTAGACCTGGCCCATGTCAAACTTGAGCCAGTCAGCAGATCTCAGCTGTGCTATCTGGATGGGCAGGGTCTTCATATTGTCCTTGTGCAGTACAAGGGACGGGATGAAGTAATTGTTCCAGCTGGCCACGAAGGTAAATATAGCCTGGACTGCGATGGCAGGTTTCATAAGGGGCACCGCGATGGTGTTGAATATCCTGAGCTCCGTTGCGCCGTCAATCCTGGCGGCCTCTATAAGGGACACGGGAAGATTTGATTCCATATACTGCTTCATGTAGAAGAAGGTGATGGGAGCCGCTATTGAAGGCACGATCAGGGGGATGAAGTTGTCCTCAAGACCCATGCCGTTTACCAGGTTTACGAAACCGAGGGCTGTCACCTGTGTGGGTATCATCATTATGGCCAGGATGAATGCAAATATGGCCTTCTTCCCCTTGAAATCATATATCTGGATGGAGTAGGCAGTCATGGTGGAAAAATAAGTGCTGAGCAGAGCCGAAAGGGCAGCCACCGTAAAGGAGTTGAGCATGCCTCTCACAACGGGGATGGTACCGGTGAATATATTGTGCATATTCTCCCCGAGATAAGAGCTGGGAAGAAGGGTGAATCCACGTCCAAGCTCACCGTTTGACCTGGTGGCGTTTATGAACAGGATGTAAAACCAGAACAGGCACATGATGGACACCAGCACCAGAACCACATAGGCCACCGCTCTCCTGATGTGAACAGTAGTTGTATTTTCAGGCTCTTCAGAAGTATTGTATTGATTCTTTCCCATATCCATCACCTCACTTTCTTTACCTGATCACTGGCGGTCACTCTGAATACTATGAATGAGAGAACGCCTGTCAGGATCAGCAGCATGACCGAAAGGGCGCCTGCCATGCCGTAATTCTTGCTGTAGAGATGTTTGTTCAGGTACATGATGAGAGTCATGGATGAACGCATGGGATCTCCGGTGCCGTTGGTCAGTATCTGAGGCACATCGAACATCTGCAGTCCGCCGATGAGGGATGTGATCATGACATAGATAAATATGGGCCTGAGAAGCGGCATGGTGATCTTGAAAAATATCTGGGTGGGGGTTGCCCCGTCAACCTCTGCTGCCTCGTACAGATCAGCCGATATTCCCATCATGCCGGCCATCAACAGGATGGTGGTGTTTCCAAACCACATAAGGCAGTTCATGAATGCCACCAGTCCTCTGACTGAACCCACGTGTGACATGAAGGAATAGGGTTCCGACAGGATCCCTGCCTGCATGAGCATGCTGTTTATGGGACCTGAATCCGCAAAAAGAGTGAAGAACAGCATTGCGAAGGCGGAAGTCATGATCAGGTTCGGAAGGTAGATGACGGTCTTAAAGAATCTCTGCCCTTTGAGCCTGAGAGAAGGATTGGTAAACCAGGCTGAGAGCAAAAGTGAAATGACTATCTGCGGGATGAATCCGAGAACCCACATGATCATTGTATTTTCAAAATATTGTATCAGATCCCCACCGGTGAAAAGTGATGCATAATTTGCAAGACCGATGAAATTGGGGCCGATCTGTTTCAGGCCGGATCTGTAATTTTCAAAGAAACTGTTGTAGATGGTATTTACCAGCGGTATCAGCTGGAAGATGATGAATACCACAATGAAAGGAATGAGGAAAATGTACCCCCAGCGGTTCAGCCGGGCCATATTGCCTTTTTTTGCTTTATTCATATATAACCCCTCTTTTGTCCAATACCCCTTTATTTATGGTGTCAATAGTTTTGCTGCTTTTTGATCGATGTAAAACTATAATACTATTCTCGAATGAATTCAGATAAAATGCGCCTGCCCGACCAGCCGGGCAGGCGCAAGAGTTCAGATATGAGATATCACTTACTTCTTACTGTGCTGTAAGTTCAGGATACTTCTCGACAATGGCCTTGTTAAACTGTGCAAGTGCCTCGTCATAGGTGGCGTTGCCATCGAAATAGTTCTTCATGGCTGCCTGGAACTCTTCGTTACATCCCTGATCGTAGATGGAGATGTTGCTCATGTCCACCAGCTCAGCGCCGTCTGCCAGCATCTGATAAGGGTTCTGGCCGCCAAGGATCGCATTTCCAAAGCTGGAATCTCCGGCAAGTTTTGTCAGAACGTCTTTGTTATTTACGCAATCGGAATCTTTAACTGCGATCTCTTCCATAACTGCATCGTCTGTGGTCATGGTGAGGATGATATCCTTTACCAGAGTAGGGTTGTCTGTGCCCTGTGCTGCGCAGATCCAGGTGCCGCCCCAGTAGAAGCCCTGAGGTCCTGTGACCAGTCCCCAGCCGCCCTGTCCGGCGATGGAGGTTGCATCATCAGAGTGCATTGAGAAGTTGATGAGCCATGCGGGTCCAAAGTAGCAGAACACCTTGCCGTCGGGATAGAAGCCTTTGCTCCAGTCATCGCTCCAAAGCTCTGCGGTGGTGGTTTCCTTTGCGTCTACCATTGCCTTGGAATCCTCAACCCACTGTGCGATGTTTGCATCCACAACAACTGCATTGTCCTGTACCCAGGGAGCGGATACGTTGTTTGAATACACACGATATGTGTCATTGACTGTAGATGTCATCTTGTAGCCTTTGTCAGCCATCTTCTTCGCGGTCTCATTGAAGGTCTTCCAGTCTGCAACTGCCTTCTGGACTTCTGCGGGATCGTCTGATCCGAGAACCTCCTTGGCTGCCTCGCGGTTGTAGATAAGTCCTGCTGAGCAGGCCTGCCATGAAGCGCCTCTGAGATCTCCGTTTGCATCTGTTACAACATCCTTTGTGTACTGATACTGCTTGGAAAGATCGCCATCTGCTATGCCCAGATCTTTGAGGGGCATTGCAACGTTTGCATCTGCATCCACATACTTGAGAGCGTAGTCAGCTTCCACAAGGAAGATGTCAACCTTGTCATCAGCTGCTGCATCAGCATTTCCGGGAAGCACTGTGTCGAGGTTGTTCTGATATGCATTGTCATCGCTGGGGGTGATGATCCAGTTGACTTTCACTTCGCCGATCTTGCCGGTGGTATCATCAACCTTCTCGTATCCCGGATAGTGATCTGTGATCCTGGACTTGAACTCTTCGTTCCAGACTTCTATGTTGAGAACTGATCCCTCGTCGCCTGCGGGTGCTGCTGATTCTGCAGGGGCCGCTGACTCTGCGGGTGCTGCTGACTCTGCGGGAGCCGCAGGTGTTTCCGCTGCAGGTGCTTCCGCTGCGGGAGTCTCTGCTGCAGGTGCTTCTGCTGCAGGTGCCTGTGCTGCGCCGCCGCAGCCTGCCAGCATAGCTGCTGTCATTGCGCTTGCAACCATAATGCTAACAATTTTCTTTCTCATTACGTTCCTCCTTTTTACCTTTGCCTTAAATTGCTTGAATCGTAGTATTCAAAACAACTTAATCGTTTTCGTAAACACATAATATAACAGTTAAAACAAAAAATCAACCCCTTTATTGCAACATTTTGGATATTTTTACCGAAAACGTTTCAGTAAAGAAATGATCACACTTCAAACATGAGCTCGCCGTATGTGGGGATGGGCCAGATATCGCTGTCCACCATCATTTCCAGGCGGTCGGCAGGCCCGCGGAGAGCGTCCATGGCGGAGCGCACGCAGTCTCTGTAGAAGAAAGCCCTCTTCTCGTCATCCTCGATCTTGCGGGCTCTTTCCTCCGCATCTCTCAGATCTTTAAGTGCTTTTCTCATGGCTGAGATCTCCCGGGTGACCTCGGAAAGCATCTCTTTTTCGGAGGAGTTGTCCGCTCCCGCCGCACTTAACGAGTTTACGCAATCGGAAAGCATACCGGCATACCGCACTGCAGCGGGTATGATCTGTTTTCCCGCCATGCCTATCATGGTGAGAGCTTCTATATTCACAGTCTTTGCATAGATCTCGTATATTATCTCCCGGCGGCTCATGAGTTCATTTTCCGTGAATATCCCGAACCTGCCGAAGAGTTTCACAGCCTTTTCCGTAGTCAGGGCATCCGCGGCCTCAATCATGGTCCTGAGGTTGGGAAGGCCCCTGTTCTCCGCCTCCTGCTGCCAGTCCCCGGAGTAGCCGTCGCCGTTGAAGATGATCCTCTGATGCTCGCTCAAGTTCTCCTTTATCATATCGTGGACAGCAGTTTCGAAATTCCCTTCCTCCGCAGCCTTTTCCAGCACATCTGCGGCGTCGCAGAAGGCCTCAGCCACTATGGAGTTCAGCACCGTATTGGCCCCGGATATGGAATCCGAAGATCCGACCATCCTGAATTCGAATTTATTTCCGGTGAAGGCAAAGGGCGAGGTCCTGTTCCTGTCCGTGGCATCCCTGGCAAGGTCCGGCAGGGTGCGCACTCCCGTGGTGAGCCGGCCGCCCTTCTTGGCATGGGTGGCTTCCCCGGTCTCCACCAGCTGCGTGACCACATCCTCCAGCTGTTCTCCCAGGAACACTGAGAGCACCGCCGGCGGCGCTTCACTGCCGCCCAGTCTGTAGTCATTTCCGGGGACTGAGGCGCTCTGTCTCAGCAGATCCGCATGTATGTCCACCGCTTTTATTATGCAGGAGAGCACAAATAAAAACTGGATGTTTTCGTTGGGAGTCTCCCCGGGATCCAATAAGTTCACCCCGTTGTCCGTGGACATGGACCAGTTGTTGTGCTTTCCGGAGCCGTTCACTCCCGCGTAGGGCTTTTCGTTCAGGAGACAGCGCATGTGATGGTGGACAGCCACTCTCTTCATGGTCTCCATCACCAGCTGGTTGTGGTCCGCAGCCATATTTGCGGTCTCATAGATGCAGGCCAGCTCGTGTTGTGCCGGCGCCACCTCGTTGTGCTCGGTCTTCGCCGTGACTCCTATCTTCCAGAGTTCTTCGTTCAGCTCCTTCATAAAGGCGCCAACCCTCTCCTGTATGACGCCGAAGTAATGATCGTCCATCTCCTGTCCCTTGGGAGCCGGAGCCCCAAAGAGAGTGCGCCCCGCAAACATAAGATCCTGTCTCTTTTTGTAGAGTTCCTCGTCCACCAGGAAATATTCCTGTTCCGGGCCGACCATGGCAGTGACCTTTTTCGCCTCGGTGTTCCCAAAGAGATGGACTATGCGGAGAGCCTGATCAGAAAGGGCTTCCATGGACCTCAAAAGAGGAGTTTTCTTGTCCAGGGCTTCCCCCGTGTAGGAACAGAAAGCCGTGGGGATGCAAAGGGTTGTGCCGCAGCTGGACTCCTTCAGAAATGCAGGGCTTGTCATATCCCAGGCGGTGTAGCCCCTGGCTTCAAAGGTGGCCCTCAGTCCTCCGCTGGGGAAGGAGCTGGCGTCCGGTTCTCCCTTTATCAGTTCTTTCCCGGAGAATTCCGTGATCATCCGGCCTCTTTCATCCGGATTTGACACAAAGGAATCATGCTTTTCCGCAGTTATGCCGGTCAAAGGCTGGAACCAGTGTGAATAATGGGTCGCTCCGTTTTCGATGGCCCATCCCTTCATGGCGGATGCTATCACATTTGCGGTGGCGATCTTCAGATCACCCCCCTCATCCATAACCCTTAAAAGCTCCCTGTACACATCCTTGGGCAGCCTTTCTCTCATTTTCGTAAGGGTAAATACGTTTTTTCCGAATTCTTCTTCCAGATTTTCGTACATTTATTTGCCTCCGCTCGCCCGGTCACAAAGTATCCTGCCCGGTCCGATCATCCTGTCCCGGGTCTCCCACTGCGCCTTTTCAGGCCTCATAATCCTGTCTGAAACTGCTCAGTGTCCTGTCTGTCATCATCCTGCGAAAGATCCTGCGTCTCCTCTTTCCGGTCTCACAAACTCACTTCAGGTCCCTAAGTATCTTGTCTGATTTCATCACATCCCCCGTCTGGACTTCGATCACGGAGAGGTCCGTGTCTGCGCAAAGCTTGTGCGCTTTCCCCACAGGAAGGCTTATGCAGCTGCCCGCAGAGACCGGGATCGTCTCTCCGTCTATCACAGCCCTGCCCTTTCCGGACAGCACATTCCAGGTTTCCGACCTGTGTTCATGGGAATGATATTTCATTGAGTTCCCTGCCTTCAGCACCACTTTCACGGTGAGACTTCCGGGTTCCGCGTCAATGACCGTGTAGGAGCCCCAGCTCTTGTCCGCATACCTGACGGCGGCGCCTTCGGTGATCTTCTCCACAAAGGGTTTCATATAGCCGCTGGCCTCCCTTCCGGACACCAGAATGCCGTCGGAGGAGGCTGCTATGATCATATCCTTTGTACCCATGCAGAGCAGGGGTATCTCCAGTTCATTAACCGCTTTTGTGTTTACGCAGGTGGAGTCCATGGTCACATTCCCCATGGCGTCGCCGCTCATGACTTCACTCATGGTGTTCCAGGTGCCCACATCCCTCCATTCACCGGAGTAGCGCACCACCATGATATTCTTTTCATGTTCCGCCACAGCGTAATCGAAGCTGATCTTCTTAAGCTCTTCATAATGCTCACGGAGATCCTCGTACAGCGTATAACCCGTGAGTTCCCGGGCTCTGTCCAGGATGTATCCTATCCTGAGGGCAAAGACCCCGGCATTCCAAAGGGCTCCCTGGGCGATGTACTCCCCGGCGGTCCTGATATCAGGCTTTTCTTTAAATGAGCACACGCGGCTCACATGCTCCTTGTCCTCAGGTATCACATATCCGTATTTGTCAGAGGGATAGGAGGGTTCCATACCCATGACCACAATGGCCGCCCTTCCGGATTCCGTGAGGCTGCTCATCTCCTTCAGAGTCTCGAAATAGCTGTCCTCCACATAGGGGTCCACCGGGCAGACTATGACGGGGGAGTCCTCATTTACGCCCTTCACGTCGTGCAGGTAGGCTGCGGCAAGGGCAATGGCGGGGAATGTGTCCCTTCTGCAGGGCTCAACGCACACATCCACCTCTTCACCTATCTGGTTGTGGATGGCGCTGACCTGGGATCTGGAGGTGGCCACAGTCACCCCGGCGTCAGGGCACATGCGCCTGATCTGGGAATAAACCCTCTGCACCATGGATTCCAGTTCCCCGTCCCGGTCTTTCAATATCTTTATGAACTGTTTGGACCTCACATCGTTTGACAGGGGCCAGAGTCTTTTTCCGCTGCCCCCGGACAGCAATATAAGCTGCATCACCGGATCCTCCTTATTTCCCGCGTTCCGTTACTCATGTATGCTTCCCCGACTTCAGCACACATTCTGTACTTTCGCACGCTTCCCTGTCCCCTCACTTCTGATCGGATGCCGATGCCGCTGCCGCCTCAGCCCTGTGGGCGCCGGCCTCGATGCAGCCGATCATGACGAAGATCATGGGAGTCACGATTATGTTCTGATAACAGAAGAAGTTGTGTACCATGTATGCCACAACGCACATGAGCACTCCCAGGTTCTCCTCGATATTCTTGAGAGCGCGCTTTATGGCGTACACGAATATGGCGATATATGATGCTCCGCCCAGGATACCGTATCCCAGAAGGCAATTGAGCCACTCATTGTGGACACAGGCTATGCCCAGTTCGGTGCCAACATTGTTCAGTATCTCTTCCTGATGGTAGGCGCTGAGCTCGTAGATCACGCAGTCCGGCCCGGCTCCAAAGAAGAACCTGAGAGGATCCTTTGAAAGCCAGTCGCCCATGGTCATAACGGCAATGTGCCATATGGCGCCGCGGTGGTTTCCCCAGTTGTCACCAAAGGTGAAATATGTGGTCTGTGTACCTTCACCTGTTATGGAAAGACTTGCCGGCAGGAGCTTCGCTGTGTTGAGCACGCCGTAGATCAGATAGAGCACAAATGCCCCTATGACGAGCCCCAGATATATCTTCCTGATCACGCTGTACTTTGACACATCCAGGTCCTTATTTTTCTCAAGATACCTGAGTCCTGCGTAAAGGATGACGAAGAGTATCAGTCCTGCCAGGGTCTCATTTCCCTGTGTGAGCCTCTGGGAGAGGCCCCCAAGCGCGGTTGCGTTCTCATTTGTGATCTGCATGAGCCCCAGCAGCTTGAATCCCAAAAGCACGATGATCGCGATCTCAAAGAAGGCGTTCATGCTCTCATTATCCCTGAAGGAGAACCAGAAGAGGATGCTGAGGGCGGCAAAGATCGCCAGGAACCCGGAATCGTTTCCGGAGGCCGTGAGGGACATGGCCACCACCAGGATGTAGATCCCGGAAATGATCTTCACATCTATCTCCCTGCCCTTCCAGTAGACAAAGAATCCCAGGGCGATGAAGACCGTCACATAGTTGGAGAAATAGGTCTGCTGGCCGATGGTGGACAGGAACTGTATCAGCTGGGGATTGTCCTTCTCCGCAAGAGTTCCCAAAGGATCCTGGCCCAGCCTGTTCAACACGCCGATGGCGGCCACGATCCATGTGGCTACCAGCCAGATATACCACTCCCATTTCTTTCCGCTCCAGAACCGGGAGACCAGAAGATAAATAATGACAAGTGCGATCTGGGTGATCAAGCCCATATTCCAGTAGGTATACCC
>JAILIO010000017.1 GCA_024695225.1 Lachnospiraceae bacterium | reverse complement strand
GACAATGGCGGCACCCTTCCCGTGGGAGACAAGTCAGATCCTGAACTTATAATGGAAAAGACTGGTCTCAGCAAGGCAGCTTTCAAAAGGGCCGTGGGCAGGCTCTACAGAGAACATCTGGTAGTCCCCGGCAGGGACAGCGTTGTTCTTCAAGACGGAGGAAAGATGTGAGGAGCATAGATGCAAACAGGATGTTCCTGACCACGATCCTGGCATATCTCGGGGTTGAAGTGTTTGTCGGCTTTGGAGTGATCGTGCTCGGATTGTCCTTTGATTTTGTGACACTGGACCTCATCACGGAAGCGCTGTTCATCATCCCTGCTTTTATTTTCCTTTTAAACGCTCAGAAATATACAGGTATGGATATAGCTGCCCAGACCGCCATAAGAAAGCCGGAACCTGTGATCATGCTGCTTTCCGCTGTATATCTGCTCCTGCTCATGCCCGCCACATCCCTTATCAATATGATATCCATGATGTTCACGGAAAATACGATAGAGAGTATGGAAGAAGAGATCACAGCCATGCCCGTGTGGCTGACGGTTTTTCTCATCGGGGTACTCGGGCCTGCGGTGGAGGAGTTCGTATTCAGAGGTGTCATCCTCCAGTCCTACCTGAGGGACCGTCCGGGGAGGTTTGGACCGGTTTTCCTCTCGTCTCTTCTGTTCGGTCTTGTGCACATGAATCTGAACCAGGCCTTGTATGCGTTCTTTGTGGGAATTGCCCTGGGGATGCTGTGCATGATCACGGGATCCCTGATCTACCCCATGGTCTGCCATATGCTTTTCAACAGCATTGAGGCGGTCATGCTGTATGTGGTCGAAAGTGATGAGTTAAACAGCCTCAAGGGCGCCGCTTATTATGATGCGCTGAAGGAGTCCATAGCGTTAATGATGATAGTTTCTCTTGTATTCACGGCGCTGGCGCTGTGCGTGCTCATGTGCATAAGAAATATATGCGCGAAAAACAGGAGACAGGATATGCGGGGAAGTGTTGTGCAGCAAAGCTTTCCCCCTGCGGGCCATGTGGTGTACAGGCAGCAGATGCCTCTGCAGCCGGGGGTCAGGCCCCGGAGAACTCCGGACCTTCCGCCGTTTATACAGGGAACCGGGCATTATCCGGGGATGCAGCAGCCGGGAGTCCCCGGGTATCAGGGAAGGACTGATCATCCCTATGGATCTGCGGCTCTCTGGGAACCTGAGATCGTCACCCCGTCTGTCATTGTGGGGATGGTGATCTGCCTGATGGTTATAGTGCTCACGGAAATGTAGGCAGATCGATCGCAGAGTGAGAAAACAATACGGCTGTACCCCCGAAGGAATACAGCCGTACGACCCTTTTTCAGGCTCTCATACGCGGTAATCTATGCTGCCACCAACGGCCGGATTGACCGACCTCTCCATTGCAGCAGAGTCCAGCATTTCAACCATGCCCTGACCCTGCACCTGACTGGTGTCCAGTGCCTTGGACAGCATAAGAATACCTACATCGTTCTGGGCCTTTGAAAGGCTGAGAGCTGTGGATAATCCTGCTATATCCATAGTGCACCTCCATAATGGAACCTGTGGTTAAAGAATCGTTTTCATTATAACATATCGGAAGAATTGTTTGTATAGTTTACAGCATGACGATTTTTTCGGAGTATTTTTCCGGATTTTTCCCGGATCATTTTCCCGGATTTTTCGGAGTATTTTCCCGGAGTATTTTCCCGGCTGCCCATGGGATTTTCCCGATCCCGGAGAGAGCAGGGACGGACTTGGTAAATATTCACAAAAATATTGCACTGCGGATATGGAAACTATCCAAAATATATAGTATAATACCATAGATTTTGTTTCAGAGACTCAGCGGCTGCGCCGTGGGACAGATCCGGGTGGTCTGCCATGAAGCGCCGTATCATCAGGATCGGAGTGTGGATTAAGCATGATCTCAAATCAGATCATTCAGTCTGTAATTAACGGTACAAAAAATATCGCCAGGGTGGAACTGTGCGTTACCGATGAAAGCGGAAACATCGTATGTTCCACGCTGGAAGACCCATCGAAGTTCAGCAGGCCTGCTTCCGGCTTTGCCCAGTCCGACGAGGACAATCAGGAGATAGACGGATGGCAGTATTTCAAGATATTTGACGAACTGACGCTGGAGTATATACTAATAGTCGGAGACGGTGAGGACGATGTCTATACCATAGGCAGGATGACGGCTTTTCAGCTCACCAACCTGGTGGTCGCCTACAGGGAGAGGTTCGACCGCGACAACTTTGTAAAAAATCTGCTGCTGGACAACCTCCTTTTGGTGGATATCTACGGCAGAGCCAGAAAACTCCGTATAAGGATAAACTCTCCCAGGGTGGTATTTATTGCCGATTCGGGACCTGAACGGGAATCTGCGGTGCTGGAGATGCTCAGGCAGAATGTGGGCAACGGCACAAGGGACTTTGTCACGGCAGTGGATGAAAATGATGTCATCATAGTGAGGGAACTCAGTGACAACCCCGATGAGAGGGATGATGAGATCAATGATACACTGAAACAGATAAATCAGGCCCTCTCCGGAAGCGGAGACATAAGGGTGGCATACGGCACTGTGGTACAGGATCTGAAGGAAGTGTCCAGATCCTATAAAGAAGCCAGGATGGCCATGGATGTGGGGCGGATATTCAATCCTGACAAGAAAGTGATCCCCTACAGCAGACTTGGCATCGGCAGGATCATTTATCAGCTGCCCATGCCTCTTTGCAGGATGTTTATAAATGAAACCTTCAGGGGACTGAACCCGGACGAGCTGGGGGAGGAGATGATATCTACCATAAATCATTTCTTTGACAACTCCCTGAATGTGTCCGAGACCAGCAGAAAGCTCTTTATTCACAGGAATACGCTGGTTTACAGGCTTGACAAGCTGCAGAGGACTACGGGCCTTGACCTGAGGACCTTTGAGGACGCCATAACCTTTAAGATTGCGCTTATGGTGGTGAGTTATATGAAATACATGGAAGATAATGTATATTGACAGGATGGTCCTGACAGAGTTTTATAGATATCTGGATCGGTATTGTGGATACAGCAGAGTCGCTTCCCGTGAAGGGAACCGACGGAAATAGCCGGGTATAATGAACAGGTCCCGGCAGGGAGGTCAAATGGCAGACAGACGCCGCCGTCGCAACAGGCTGTTTCAGCCTGAAGGCGAGATCATTACCATAGAGAATGTGAGCAAATCATATACAAGAGGGGTTGCCGCTCTTGACAATGTGAATCTCCATATAAATGCCGGAGAGTTCGTCTTCATAGTCGGAAAGACCGGCTCCGGCAAATCAACCCTGATCAAGATGCTCCTGAGGGAGCTGACTCCCACTGAGGGCAGGATCATGGTCATGGGGTACGATCTGCAGAAGATCAAGCATTCAAAGATCCCGATCTTCAGAAGGAACCTGGGCATAGTTTTCCAGGATTTCCGCCTTTTGAAGGACAGGAATGTATATGACAATGTGGCTTTTGCCCAGAGGATAGTCCAGAAGTCAAACCGTGACATAAGGCGCAATGTGCCCACAGTCCTCGAGTCCGTGGGCCTGGCCGGGAAATACAAACAGAAGCCCAAGGAACTGTCCGGCGGAGAACAGCAGAGGGTCGCCCTGGCAAGGGCCCTTGTGAACAGACCCTCCATCCTGCTGTGCGACGAGCCTACGGGAAATCTGGACCCCAAGACCTCATGGGAGATCATGAGGCTTCTGGAACAGATAAACGAAAGGGGCACCACACTCCTTGTGGTCACCCATAACAAAGAGATCGTGAACGCCATGCAGAAAAGGGTGGTGACCCTCAACAAGGGAGTCATTATAAGCGACGAAGAAAACGGAATGTATCTCGACGACGACTGAGGATCCGGGTGTTTTCAACATGTAACCGGAGTCACCTCATGAAAATAAAGACGCGCTTTTAAAGACAGCGTGTCAAAGCGGAGTATGTCCATATGAAGTTAAGAACACTTATTTACTGCATAGGCCAGGGATTCAGAAACCTTGGCAGAAATAAATCCTTTACCGCAGCTTCCATAGCCACCATCGCATCCTGTCTTTTCCTCTTCAGTCTGCTCTTTTCGGTGGCGGCCAATATCCAGAACATCCTTTATTCCGTGGAGAAGGGAGTTTCTGTCACGGTATTCTTTGACCAGGGCATAACCGATGAGAGGATTCAGGAGATCGGGACATACATAAATCAGAGACCTGAGGTGGACCACACGGAATTCATATCCGCGGATATGGCGTGGGAATCCTTCAAGGGTGAGTACCTCGGGGAATACGCTGACGGATTTACGGAGAACCCGCTGGAAGATATGGCCAATTACCAGATATATCTGGCGGATGTATCCATGCAGAGCACATTGGTGGACTGGCTGCAGGGTCTTGAAGGCGTGAGAAAGGTCAACCAGTCGGAGGCCACGGCATCGACCCTCACGGGGATAAATGCCATCGTCGCCTATGTCTCCATCGGACTTATAATAGTGCTGCTGGCGGTTTCCATCTTCCTCATCAGCAACACCGTCAATGTGGGCATTTCCGTGAGACGTGAGGAGATAGGGATAATGAAATATATCGGCGCTACGGATTTCTTTGTAAGGGCGCCTTTCGTCATAGAGTGTATGATAATAGGGGCAATAGGGGCGCTGATCCCCCTGTGTACCATGTATTATCTGTACAACCGGGTAGCCATGTACCTGGCAGAGAGGTTCAGTACACTTTCAAATCTCCTTAATTTCCTGACGGTGACCCAGATCATGAAGTTCCTGATCCCCATATGCTTCGCCATCGGAGTGGGGATAGGATTCATCGGCAGTTTTGTGACTGTCAGACGTCATCTGAGAGTATGACGGAGTATGAGGAGAGGTAGGATCCTAAAATATATCGCATGTCTGTTGTGCGCTGTCATACTGTCCTGCAGTTTTGACCAGCGAATGGTTTCTGCCACGGGTATCACCGAAGAATCCATAAAAAAAGCTGAGCAGGAGATCAAATCCCAAAAGGATCAATTAAAGAGCATGAAAAGCGGTCTCACGGATCTGGAGACCATAAAAAAGCAGCTCAAATCCAAGAGAGACGATGTGAACGCGTACATCGAGGAACTGGATATGCAGCTGACCACCCTGCAGGCCGGGATAGACGAACTTGATTCCCAGATCGAAACGAAAGAGAAGGAGATCGAGGAAACCAGGGAAGAACTGGACAAAGCCCGGAAGATCCAGGAGGAGCAGTACGAGGCTATGAAAGCCCGTATACGCTACATCTATGAAAGCGGCGGAAACCTGACATATCTGGACCTTATAATGTCCGCAAAGGGCCTGGACCAGATGCTGAACCAGGTGGAATATGTGGAAGCTCTGTCAGCCTATGACAGGAACAAACTGGACACCTATGCCAAAACCGTCGAGTATGTGAAGATAATGAGCGAGAATCTGGCCACCGAGATGGAGGTTCTTGAAGAAGCAAAAAATGCCGCAGAGATTCAAAGGGCAAACGCCAATGAGCTGATGGAGACAAAGGAAAGCGAAATGGCGGAGATAAACGGCGAGCTTGGGACCAAAGAGGAGCAGGCAGCGGCCCTGGAGAAAGCCATTGCAGCTGAGAATGCGGAGATAGCAGCCCTTGAGAAACAGGTGGCGGCCCAGAAGGCAGCCCTTACGGCTTCCGCAAACGGCAGCAGGAGAAGTTACAACGGCGGAGTATTTGCCTGGCCGGCCCCCAGCTATACCAGGATCTCCGACGATTACGGATACAGGATCCATCCCACACTGGGAGTGAGGATGTTCCACAACGGCATCGACATCGCAGCGCCTTCGGGAAGTCCCATGCTGGCAGCCTACGACGGCGATGTGGTGGGATCCGGATATTCCTCTACCATGGGTAATTACATAATGATAGACCACGGCTCGGGGCTCTACACTATTTATATGCACGCGTCTGCTCTTTATGTGAAGACCGGTGCCAGCGTTTCAAAGGGACAGAAGATCGCAGCCATAGGTTCCACCGGCAGATCCACGGGTCCTCATTTGCACTTTGGAGTAAGACTGAATGGGAGTTATGTATCTCCATGGAATTATCTGAAATGAACGAAAACGGTTACAACAACAGTGGCTACGGAAGCGGCAACGGCTACAACAACAGTGGCTACGGAAGCGGCAACGGCTACAACAACAGTGGCTACGGAAGCGACAACGGGTACAACAACGGAAGCGGCTATGGATATAACGGCGGCTACGGCAGCCTCGGAACACCCGGCACTTCCGGCGCAGGGGACGGACAGGGTTACAGGCCTCCCTTTGAATATACGGATACTTCCGGACAGACACCCGTTTACAATTATGGCGGACCGGGTGACGGTGACGACAGACAGTCCCGGGGGCCCGGATTTTTCATAGGCCTGGTCACAGGCGTCCTTATTACCACCATGCTTGCAGGTCTCGTTTATTTTGCATCTGCAGGCCTTCCCCGCATAAAAGATAACAGATCGGACAGTTCTGAACTTGTGGACTCCTCTGTGGAGAAAAAACTTGAAGGCATAAAAGACACCATACAGAAGAATTTCTATGCCTATGACGACAAGAGGACCGTGGGCATAGAGAGCATGCAGGACGGAATGTACAAGGGACTTCTGAATTCCCTGAACGATCCCTATTCTGTTTATTATACGCAGGAAGAACTGACCCAGCTTATGAGCGATACGGAAGGGGTCTACCAGGGCATCGGAGCCTATGTGAGCGTTGATGACAACGGCATGCCCGTGATAACCGGCGTGATCGACGATTCCCCCGCTGAGGAAGCAGGGCTCAGGGAGAGAGACATCATTTACATGGTCGAGGATACAGATGTGTCCGGCATGGATCTTTCCAGCGTGGTGTCCCTGATCAAGGGTAAAGAGGGCACCTATGTGATGCTCACTATAGTGAGGGACGGGGAGTCTGATTTTCTGAAGATCAACGTGGAGCGGAGAAAGATCGAAACTCCCACGGTTACCAGCAAGATGCTTACAGACGACGTGGGGTTGATCTCCATATCGGAATTTGACGAAGTGACTGTGGATCAGTTTGCGGACGCTCGAGACGGCATGCTGTCCTCCGGCGCTAGAGGGCTTATCATAGACCTGAGGAGCAATCCCGGCGGGTCTCTGGACTCGGTGGTGAAGATATGCCGCATGATCCTGCCCAAGGGGATCATAGTTTATACGGAGGATGTGGAAGGAAACCGTGTTGATTACGAATGCGACGGAAGCAGCGAGATATCAGTACCTTTGGTGGTATTGATAAATGGATACTCTGCTTCCGCCTCGGAAATAATGGCCGGTGCCATAAAGGACTACGGCGTGGGTACCCTTGTGGGCACCACGACTTACGGAAAAGGCATAGTCCAGAGGGTGATAGACCTGAAGGATGGCACCGCCATCAAACTCACGATCGCCGCCTATTACACCCCCAAGGGGACCAATATACAGGGCACAGGCATTGAACCGGATGTGGAAGTGGAATTCGATTCAAAAGCCTACTACGATGACAATAAAGACAATCAGATGGATAAAGCCCTGGAGGTTCTTGAGGGTAAAATAGGCTGATCTTAATTTACTTTCCCATGCATTCATTTACCCAGGTTATGAAGTTTTCAGTGCTGTTTCCTGTTCTCTCGGCTTCTGTGTGCCCTGCGCCCCAGATGGTCTCGAAATCAACTGAAGAGACGGAGTCGTAATTCTCAAGAGCCAGAGCCAGGTTCATCTCAGTTGAAAGTGAGGTATCCCCCTGGGCGATACCGGTGCGGATCCTCCAGTATTTGGCCACTGTGCTGCTTTCGTATCCTTCTGAGGACTCGAGGAGATAATAAAGGGGCGAATACATGTTGAGCCTGGTCCCCACTGTATTTGAAACGGCATCTGTCTTTGCAAGGTCTTCCGCATAGGAGTCAGCGTATTCATTACTCAGATCTTTAAGTATCTCCGCGAGGACTTTGTCAAAGTGGGCTCCGTTTCCGTCGCCGTATCCAAAGAGGGTGTTTTCTCCCTGACCTGCATCCAACTGGTCGAAGGCGCCCAGATTCTTGGAAGCGCTTTTGAAGGCGGCTGTGAAGTCGGCTATGCTTGTGATGGTGGCAGTGTTCGTGGCTTCATCGTAGGTCACCCACTCCTTGTCTGCGTTCAGCGCATCTATATAATCCTTGGGTGTATCGTAGGTGCCAGACAGGCTTATGCCGCTCTGGGTCTCGTTCCTTGTGATGTTGTCTATGTCCTCGTAGGAGACTTCGCTTCCCTTTGAAGAAGCTTCCTGTGTGTCGTTTCCCTGGGATGCATTGCCGCCGTCAGCGTTGGGACCGCCATTGCCTCCGGGGCCGCCGTTTCCACCGGGGCCGCCGTTTCCACCGGGGCCGCCATTCCCGCCGTTCCCACCGGGGCCGCCGTTTCCTCCGGGGCCGCCCATGCCCCCTGAAGATGAGGCGTCATAGGGGAATTCCGTATCCGACAGGAAGTTGTTCAAAGATCTTTCGATCTCGGATTTCATATAGTCATAATAGCTTCCGGCTTGATATATCCCCTCTGCCGATGCTTCCAGTGTCAGAACATTGCCATCCTTGTCCTTTATGCCCGCGCTGTTTATGTATTCTGCGAATGCTTCCGCCAGCTTGTCTGATATTTTCTGTTCCTCGTCGGAGAGACCGCTTCTGGTGTTTCCCATCATCCATTCATAGGCGGAATCTGCGGAGTCCAGGCTTGTTATGGGGCACCAGCACATGGAGCCGAGAACGGAATCGCTTACCCCTTCAACTGCTCCAATGGCTGCCAGGTAGGGATCGTAGAGACTGCTGTCCCCGGTGGATCCCATGAGGGCCGACTGGGCGCCTCCCCCGCTCATTCCGAAGGTAAATATGCTCTCGGCATCTCCCGGCAGCACATCGTCACAATATCTGATATACCTGACTGCGGCCTTCAGATCCGTGACACCTGCGGGGGCGCCTGCATCCCTTCCCCTGCATCCCGCGTGCACGTAAATAAACCCCTGATCCGTATATTCCGTGAAGCTTGAATATTCAGTGAGAGCTGACATGGCGGAATAACCGGGGGTGTTTATGGGCATCACCATGGGAGCCGTGCCGGCGGTGTAATTTCCAACTGCTGCTTCGCTGTCTGTCTCGCAGGTAAATGTGCCGTCTCCGTTGTCATTTCCCTTCATATACCCTCCGGGTACAAAAACCGCCAGGGTTTCGTAATCCGTGTCTGCGGGATTTTCGCAGTAGGAGATGCCAATCTGGTAATAAACGTCATCCTCTTCGCTGTACTGCCATTTTCCGTTGTCTATCTTTGACAGACCGGTGACTATGCTTTCCGATCCCGCTTCGGCAGATTCCGCTGAAGTGCTTTCTCCCCCTGCATTTGACAGGGCAGATCCGCTGCTTTCTGCGGACGCTGATTCCTTCACCGCAGAGGGAGCAGCCGTCTCCCCTCCGCATCCTGCGACACAGACTGTCATCAGGACCGCTGTTAAAAAGATACTGATCTTTTTCCTCATGTCTTTCCTCCCATTGTTGTATGTCCTGCAATTGTTTCCGGCAAACTGACACGGAATGTCTTTATTTGCGGCATGACAGGATGTTTTGCAGATCGTGCTCATTATAGCCTTTGAAAAAATAAAAGTAAGGCTTTTCATCGAAATGTCATTGATAGTTCACTGAAATTTCATAAAATTAAAGGGTATGAACCCTTGGGGACGGGGTGAACCCTTGGGGACGGGGTAACCCTTGGGGACGGGGTTAGCAGTTCATTTTGAAATGAGCCCCTAACCCCGTCCCTGGGGGTTAACACAGGAGGGCAGCTATGAGGGTTTTGAATTTCGGATCTTTGAACATAGATTATGTATATCCGGTGGATCATATCATCCTGCCGGGAGAGACGGAGCCTGCGGGAGAGGTGACTGAGAATTGCGGCGGGAAGGGGTTGAACCAGTCCATCGCCCTGGCAAAGGCGGGCGTTGAAGTCTGCCACGCAGGACTTGTGGGGGAGGAGGGGGACGTGCTCATCGACAAATGCAGGGAGCACGGCGTAAAGACCGATCTCATCAGGAAGATCCCCGGCAGAAGCGGCCACACCATAATCCAGGTCGACAGGGACGGACAGAATTCCATCCTTCTTTTCGGCGGGGCCAACAGGAAGATCACAAAAGAGTATGTGGATCATGTGTTGTCCTCATTTGAAAAAGATGATCTTTTGATACTTCAGAATGAGATCAACCTTATGGACTATATCGTGGACGAAGCCTATGGAAAGGGAATGAAAGTGATAATGAATCCCTCTCCCTTTGACGATTCTCTAAAACAGGTAGATATGTCCAAGGTCACACTGTTCTTTTTAAATGAGATCGAAGGGAGTCAGATGACCGGGGAGAAGGAGCCTGACCTGATCCTGAAGACTCTCCACAGACTGTATCCGGGGGCAAAGGTGGTACTGACCCTGGGAGGTGACGGAGCTGTTTATTCGGACGGCGAAGTCCGGTACAGACAGGGGATATTCAAGGTGAAAGCTGTGGATACAACCGCTGCGGGGGATACATTTACAGGCTATTTTGTGGCTTCCATGGTGGAGGGGATGAGCATCCCAAAGGGTCTTGAGCTTGCGGCCAGGGCATCTTCAATAACCGTGACCAGGCCCGGAGCAACGGATTCCATACCATTTAGAAGGGAGGTGGAGGGGACCGTCTGATGATCTGAGCCCTTGGGGACGGGGTTAGCAGTTCATTTTGGGCCCTTGGGGATGGGGTTAGCAGTTTATTTTGAAATGAGCCCCTAACCCCGTCCCTGGGGGTCATCTTGACAAATTATATTTTACGCAATATAATATCGCAAAACACAAAAACAAGGAGTTTTAAAGATGGCACAGGAATATGATCAACTTTTGCTGAAGAATCAATTATGTTTTCCTATGTACGCCTGCGGCAGAAAGATAGTTGGGAAGTACACTCCTTATCTTAGCCCCCTGGGTCTCACATACACCCAGTATGTTGTTCTCATGGTTTTGTGGGAGCTGGAAACCGTAAATGTGGGGCAGCTTGGGAGCATACTTCACCTGGACGCAGGGACTCTCACCCCGCTTTTGAAGAGACTTGAAAAGGCAGGGTTCGTGACCAGAAGAAGGTCTACGGAAGACGAGCGCGTCACGGTTATCAGCATAACACCGGAGGGGAATGAGCTTAAAGAGAAGTGCAAAGATATCCCTCTGAAAATGGCATCGGAAAGCTCAGCGCTCAGCGAAAATGATGCAAAGGAACTGTACAGACTGTTATATAAGTTTTTGGAAGGGCAGGGCTGACCAAAGCAAAAGAATCCGACAACCGTGAATAAATGAAAAGGTGTGGAGAGCGTTTTGCGGGATTCCCGTAAAGCTTTTCAATATAAGAACCGTAAACCATTGAACTTTTATGATAAAAGGAGGAAAACTATGATCTATGATTACGAAGTGACCACCGGAAACGGAGAAAAACTGAGCCTTTCAGACTGCAAGGGAAAGGTTATCCTGATCGTAAATACCGCCACGGGATGCGGCTTCACTCCCCAGTACGAACCTATCGAGCAACTGTACAAGGATTATCACGACAAGGGGCTTGAGATCCTGGATATCCCCTGCAACCAGTTCGGCGGACAGGCTCCGGGAACCGACGAAGAGATCCATGAGTTCTGCACCCTTCATTACAACACCACATTCCCTCAGATGAAGAAGGCGGATGTCAACGGCGAAAATGAGCTTCCCCTGTACACATACCTGAAATCCGAGAAAGGTTTTGAAGGCTTTGACGATCATGAGCTGAAACCCCTGCTTGAGAAGATGTTTACAGAGGCCGATCCGGATTGGGCCAGTAAACCCGACATCAAATGGAATTTCACAAAGTTTGTGATAGACAGGGATGGAAATGTGGTGGCAAGATTTGAACCCACTGCTGATATGAAGAAGGTGGAAGAGTGCATCGCATCTCTTCTGTGACATGGAGGACCTGGGGGACGGGGTTAGCGGTTCATTTTGAAATAAGCGCTTATTTTACCGGAAGAACAGAACATTTCTCCTCCGTAAAATGAGCGCAACCGCATGTTTGAGGAAACAAAAATGGAAAATCTTCTGAAAATAGTAAAAGAAAGAAAAAGCGTCAGGACCTATGACGGGAAACCCTTATCTGATGAGCATAGGAAGGCTATAGAGGATTTTATCTGCACTATAGATGATCCTTTTGACATCCCGGTTAAGTTCGTGCTGTTAGATCAGGAGAAATACGGGCTTTCCAGTCCTGTGCTTTCAGGTGAAAAGCTGTATGTGGCGGGCAAGGTGGAGAAAAAGCCCTGTGCGGATGTGGCGTTTGGCTACGCTTTCGAAAAACTTGTCCTGTATGCTCAGAGCCTGGGGATAGGCACTGTGTGGATCGGCGGCACCATGAAACGGGAACTGTTTGAAAATGCGGCAGGTCTCGGTGAAAATGAAATGATGCCCTGCATGAGTCCCCTGGGGTACCCCGCTGAGAAGAAGTCCCTCAAAGAAACCATGATGCGAAAAGGCATAAGGGCTGATTCCAGAATATCCATGGACAAACTGTTCTTTGCAGATGAATGGGGACATGCGTTGACACCGTCTGACGATATGGCGGATATATTGGAAATGGTGAGATGGGCGCCCTCTGCCGTAAATAAGCAGCCCTGGAGGATCATCTTTAAGGACGGGATCTATCATTTTTATGAGAAAAAGGATAAGGGATATGTGAACGATGCAACCGGCGATCTTCAAAAGATAGATGTGGGCATTGCCCTGTGTCATTTTGTGATGGGCTGTGAGTCCAAGGGTAAGAAAACTGAGATCAGGACAGAGGATCCCGGGATAAAGATTCCGGCAGATGCAGAGTATATAGTGAGCGTATCGGTACAGAACTGACAGGAAGATATCGGCACAAGACCGGTCGGAAAATAAGGGCGTTAAACTGACAGGAAAATATCGGTACAAAACTGACGGGAAATAAGAGTTGGAGGTAAGATAAATGAGTACATTGGTGGCATATTTCAGCGTGGGAGGCACCACGGCCAAGGTGGCAAAGGACCTTGTGGAAAAGACGGGGAGTGATGTTTTTGAGATAGTTCCCGTTACCCCATACACTAAGGCGGATATTACGTTTGTGAATCCTGTTTCAAGATGTAACCGGGAACAGATCGGCGGCAAGGATGTCCCTGTGGCCGGCAGGATCGAAGACTTTGACAAATACGATACCGTATATCTGGGGTTTCCCATATGGTACGGACAGGCTCCCAGGGTTATCCATACATTTGTCAAAGATTATGACTGGACAGGAAAGAGGGTTCATTTATTTGCAACATCCGGAGGAAGCCAGATGGGAAAGACTGCAGAAAAACTGTCTACTTCCATGAAGGGTGCAGAGTCAGTGGATGGCAAGAGAGTCACATCCGCTTCAGAGATCGATTGACAGAGGCCGAGTTTCGCAGACCGAGTGACGAAGACCGAATGACGAAGATCGATTGACAGAGATCGATGGAACATCCGGATTTGAGCCGGACGCAATCCCTGTTGCCACCGGGTAAGGGGATTGCGTCATTTTGTATCTTCAGGTCATTTGATATAAGAAAATGACGTATTTTTGGGATCATTTATTATGTACTTTTGATTTCTGTTTATGGTATCCTTGATAAGATCACGGATCAGAATAGAAAACCGGGCATTCACATAGGAAAATAGAGGGTCCAGAGACTATAAACTTCAAACTTCACTCCGATTATCAGCCTACAGGCGATCAGCCCCGGGCAATAAAATAGCTGGTTGATGGCTTTAAAGCCGGCAACCAGTTTCAGACTTTGCTGGGAGTTACGGGCTCCGGCAAGACCTTTACCATGGCCAATGTGATAGCGGCGCTCAACAGACCCACACTCGTTCTTTCCCACAACAAGACTTTGGCCGGCCAGCTCTACGGTGAGTTTAAGGAATTCTTCCCCAAGAACGCGGTGGAGTATTTTGTGTCCTACTATAACTTCGCTTGATATTTAGTTTCATAGAGTCCGTGAAATGCCCTTTTTATCCGGCTTTCACGGACTTTTTATTTTTTGTAGGGACTAAAAAACACCACCCGGACATATAGTATTTGTGACTTTTATTCGTCC
>JAILIO010000002.1 GCA_024695225.1 Lachnospiraceae bacterium | reverse complement strand
TAAAGACAGGAGTTCAGGGTCCGACAGCAATTCTTCATATATCTCACCCGGTTCACCGCTTTGCCTGTCTCCGAATATATCTCCCGGTCCTCTCATTTCCATATCTCTCTGAGCAATCTCAAAGCCGTCATTTGTGCTCTGCATGACTGCAAGCCTCTCCTTTGCAGCAGCTGATCCCGATGTGTTCAGGAACACACAAAATGACTGCTCATCACCTCTTCCGATCCTCCCTCTCAGCTGGTGCAGCTGTGAAAGGCCAAACCTCTCCGCATTCTCTATCATCATCACGGTGGCATTCGGCACATTTACTCCCACCTCTATCACCGTGGTGGACACCAGTATATCCAGATTGCCCGCCGCAAAATCTTCCATTGTCTTTTTCTTCGACTTGCCGTCCATCCTGCCGTGTAGAAGCCCCACTCTGGCATCCCCGGGCATGATCTTCACAAGCCTTTCATAACACCCTTCGGCGCTTGCAAGACCGCTGTCATCCTCCTCTATCATGGGGCAGATCACATAGGCCTGACGCCCCTCCTTTACCTTCTTATAGATCATCTTAAAGGTGGTCATCTCCTGCTCTGTCCCGATCACAGCATTTTTTATGGGCTTTCTGCCTGAAGGCATCTGCTTTATCACGGATATGGACAGATCCCCGTAAATGATCATGGCCAGAGTCCTGGGTATGGGAGTTGCGGACATGACGAGCACATGGGTGGAATCCCCCTTGTCAGCCAGAGAAACCCTCTGCCTCACACCGAATCTGTGCTGCTCATCTGTCACTGCAAGGCACAGGTTTTTGAATTTCACTTTCTCCTGAAAAAGAGCGTGCGTGCCTATGGCCAGGTCAGCCTCCCCGGACTCCAGCAATTCCCGGCATTTCTTTTTTTCAGATGCCGAAAGGGATCCTGTCAGAAGCACCGGTCTGATGGACAGATCGTATTTCTTCACCATTTCGGAGATATTTCTCATATGCTGTTCAGCCAGCACCTCAGTGGGAGCCATGAGAACTGCCTGTCTGCCGTTTGCAGTGCACATAAGGACCGACAAAAGCGCTACGACAGTCTTTCCCGATCCCACATCCCCCTGCACCAGGCGGTTCATGACATACCCAGAGGACATGTCATCCTCTATCTCACGCCAGACTTTCTTCTGGTCATCAGTGAGTTCATAGGGAAGTTTTTCCATCAGCCTGTCCGTATCTGCCACCCGGATAAACGGGGCATCACAGGCTTTCTTCTCCCCTGTTCCCCTCTCCAGTCTTACGCTCAGCGTAAATAAAAACATGTCATCAAAGAGAAGCCTCTTCCTGCTCTCCGCCAGTTCCTTCTCACTCTCGGGAAAATGAACGGAATAAATAGCCTTTCCCCGCTCCATTACCCCTGTCCTCTCCCTTATTTCCTCCGGCAGGTAATCCCCTCTGACATCAGCTTCAGCCCGGAGCATAAGAGCCGTCTTTACGGTCTTCATTATCGTATTTGAGGAGAGACCCTTCGTAGTCCTGTATACCGGGACCATTTTCCCGGTGATGGCAAGATACTCGGACTCCTTGTAGGTGACAGGCTGTTCCATGGACCGGTAGCCGTTCCCGTCGGTTATCCTGCCCCGGAATATGCGGATATATCCCTTTTTGAAGGAATTTAAAAGATAGGGCGCATTGAAATAGAACACTTTCAAAGATCCGGATTCGTCGGTGATGACAAAGGATATCCAGGAGAGGTGTCCCTTTCGTCTGATCACCGGTTCAGTGGTTATCTCTGCCCTTACAGCGCAGACCTGCCCCGGGGTGACCTCAGACACGGGGACCACTGCTTTGTAGCTTTCATATGTCCTGGGGAGATACCGGACCAGATCTTCGGTATCGTTTATTCCCAGTTTTGAAAAAAGGGAGGCGGTCTTTTCCCCGACTCCCTTGATCTTTTTAAGATCCATAGCCATTATTCTGCTGAGATCACATAGTAATAAACAGGCTGTCCGCCGTACTGCAGTTCAACATCACAGGCAGGATATTTTTTCTCGATCCTCTCCACCAGTTTCTTTGCGTCGCTCTCATCCACATCCAGTCCGTAATATACGCTTATGAGTTCTATCCCCTTGTCCATCATGCGGGTAGTCATATCAAAGGCTGTATCCTCCAGGGAAGAACCCACCGAAAGCAGACCGTGGTCTCCTATTCCCATGAAATCGCCCTGCTTTATCTCCCTGTCGTCTATCACAGTGTCCCGCACCGCATATGTCACCTGTCCCGTGCGGACCGATGCGATCTCTTCTATCATAGCCTGGGTGTTGTCTTCCACTGAACTGTCAGGCATATAGTTGAGTATGGCTGTGATCCCCTGTGCAACAGTGCGTGTAGGGATGACTACGGCTTTCTTGTCGTGTGTCATGGATGCCGCCTGATTTGCGGCCAGCACTATATTTTTGTTGTTGGGGAAAATATAGACTGTATCTGCATTTATCTTCTCAACGGCGGAAAGGATATCGTCGGTGCTGGGGTTCATGGTCTGTCCTCCGTCTATGATGGCATCGCACCCCAGTCCCTGGAATATCTCCTTTAACCCGTCACCTATGGATACTGAAACGAACGCTGCATCCTTATGCTCTCCGAAGTTCTGTTCCTCAAAGCTCACAGCCCCTTCAGAGGAAGGTCCAGCGCTTTTCATATCCAGTGTGTTCTTTTCCTCTTCAAGATCCACATTTGATATGCTGACATTTGTGAGAGGTCCGATCTTCAGACCCCTTTGCAGGATGATTCCGGGGTCGTTGGTGTAGAGATGGACCTTGACCACGTCATCATCGGACACGAGGGCAATGCCGTCTCCCATGGAGCTAAGATATTTCATAAGATCCTTTTCGGCATTTATAGTAAATTTTTCTTTCTGGTGAATGATAAATTCGGTGCAATACAGGAAAGTTCTGGTAGATTTGGTCTCGACCTTCTGTTCCCTCGAATCCCCGTCATTTTCCTGTTCATCCGCAGGTTTATCGGAGAAATCCAGATCCACCTCAGCTCCGTTGTAACCGTCTAATGCGCCCTCCAGAAATCTGAGGAGGCCACATCCTCCGGAGTCCACCACTCCCGCCTGTTTCAGCACAGGCAGCATGTCAGGTGTCTTTTCAAGGGTATCTGAAGCGGCTCTGACCATTTCTTCAAAGAATCCCTTAAGGTCATCTCCCTTGGATGATGCTATCTCTGAGGCCTTTTCGGACACTCCTCTGGCAACTGTCAGGATCGTTCCTTCCTTGGGTTTCATAACGGCTTTATATGCAGTTTCAACCG
>JAILIO010000256.1 GCA_024695225.1 Lachnospiraceae bacterium | reverse complement strand
TGATGGTCTCTTTCTTTTTCTTTATCTCCACAGGCACGATCTCGTCCTTGAACTTGCCTTCGTTCATGGCCTTCTCGCACTTCTGCTGTGAGTTTGCGGAGAACTCATCCAGTTCTTCCCTGGTGAGCTTCCACTGTTCTGCCACATTCTCGGCGGTGATCATCATATGATAATCATTGAATGCCTCCCAAAGGGCATCCTTAACCATCAGATCCACCAGCTTGCCGTCGTTCATGCGATAGCCGTAACGGCCGTTCATGACAGCGTAAGGACCCATTGACATGTTCTCGGTACCGCCTGCCACAACTATATCGGCTTCGCCGGCTATGATCATGTCGGCTGCCATATTCACACAATTGAGTCCGGATCCGCAGACCACATTGATGGTCACTGCGGGAGTCTCTATAGGAAGCCCGGCCTTTATGGATGCCTGTCTGGCCACATTCTGACCCTGACCGGCCTGGATGACACATCCCATAAGTACCTCGTCCACCTGTCCCGCATCTACACCTGCGCGGTTCAGAGCTTCCTTGATCACGATAGATCCGAGATCAACTGCAGGGGTTGAAGACAGTGCTCCACCCATCTTTCCTATCGCTGTACGACAGGCACCAGCAAGTACGATTTTCTTAGCCATAACGCCTCCTTTTTTGAGATTGTTATTTTTTTGTCAATCAACGAATTAGATTATATCATATAGAAGTTATGAATGCAACAGAAAAACTTTGAAAAAACCGACAGAACTCACTTTCGGGGAACCTGTCCCATACAGGCTCCCCGAAAAGCTTTTAAAGTCTTCAGAAATCCATCTCCCTCCGGTCAAAGATGATCATGGAGATCACAAGGGCCCCGCCTATATAAATAATGGCGCCCAGAAGGACATGCATCATCCCGCTGCCCTCCATTCCCAGGAGAATATCGGTATATGCGCGGCTGGTTAAGCTGTAGAGGAAATACCTGTTGAAGTGGAACCTCACCATAAGAGGTGAATACTTAAATATATCGAGAATATAGGGGACCACAACACTCAGTATGATATAAACCATTATACCCAGGGGCACATTACCTGTGGCATAGAGGAAAATAGAAGACACCAATATGTACCCCACCACATACACGACATTCAGGTAGCAGTCCAGATACAGGGCCTTTGTCTCCAGGGAAGTGAGTGTCACCCCCAGGATCCTGCTGAACAGAAAGATCACCACCGCATAGACAAATGTGAGCATGACCATGATCACCAGGGAATCCAGGAACTTTGCTATGACGATCTTTTTCCTGGAAAGTCCTCTTCCGATCACGTTGCTCATGGACATGGACTTGAATTCATCCCCGTACACTCCCACCAGAGTCACGATGCCGAAGATAAACGCCCCGATGCTTGTGGCCTCATCTGCGCATTCCATAAAGGTATATCCGTTATAGAGACCCTGATCCAATCCGTAAAGTACAGTTCCTATGACCAGCAGCACCATTGACAGCGCTGCCAGCCCCATGCTCTTCTTCCTGACAAGCCTGATCAGGTCTCCTTTTAACAGCCTTCTCATAATTCAAGCTCCTTTCTGTCGAACAGCCGGATGGACAGATACACAGAACCGCAGAAGTAAACAGCCAGGGCGGGGATTATCTGCCATCCGAAACTCCCGTCCTGAAACGCAGCAAAAGCCTTGTTTATAAGACCCTCATAACTGAGATCGAAGAAGGGGAAATGAAGCTGTGACTGGGCCAGCTCCAAAATGCCGTTCAGAAATAACGCCGATGTTATGAGGGCTATCATGCCTGCTGCCACGCTCCACATGGCAAACAACAGGAGGGCCCCGCATGCAAAATAACCCATGGCCCACAGAAAACACTGGAACACCGTGAGGAACATGTTCAGATTCTGGTTCACTGTCACCGCCACCTGTGCATTTTCGTTCTTGATGAGAGCTATCACGAAAGCGAGGAGCAGTACGGGCAGCATAAGGAACCCGCAGTCCATAAGCTTTGCGATCACCACCTTGCCTCTGGAAAGCCCCCTTCCTATCACGGTCTGCATGGAGCCTGTTCTGAATTCATCCCCGTAAACCGCGAGAAATATGGGAATGATGATCAGGCGGCTCCCCAGTATGATCCTGCCCTCCATGAGGTTCAGCTGTTCCTCGGCATTATCACCGTTTTTCGTCACTATCAGCAGCACAAAATAAAGGACGATCAATACATAAAAGGATATCTTTTTCAATATCCTGACCATGTCTGCCCGGATCAGATGTCTCATTCTTTTTTCCCTCCCACAAGGCGGAAATAATAATCTTCCAGTGATGACTTCTCCACCACTTCCCTCATGATCTGCACCCCTCCGGCTTCCAGCAGTTCCTTTGCCTTTGCCAGATCGCTGACTGCGATCTCCACCGCAGGCTGGTTTTCCTGCAGATCGTCCTGGGTGATCTCCTTCACCACAGTGCCATTATTTACAATGCCGAAGCGGTCGGCTGTGTGCTCAAGTTCCCCGAGTATGTGGGAGGAAACGATGACGGTCATGCCAAACTCATCCCTGAAGCGCTGTACCAGATGCCTTATATCAGCGATGCCCTGGGGATCCAGGCCGTTTGTGGGTTCATCCAGGATGAGCAGGTCCGGATTTCCCAGAATGGCGTTTGCTATGCCCAGCCTCTGCTGCATGCCCAGAGAGTAATTCTTCACGGGTTTCCTGTCGTTTGGCAGGCTCACCAGCTCCAGCACCCTGTCTATCTCTTTTTTGGTCTCCCTGGCGGGCACTCCCTTCACCGTGGCGTAATACTCCAGGTTGTCCCGGGCGCTTAAGTAGCTGTAAAACTTTGTGCCCACAAGGAATCCCACCCTGTTCCTGTTGGCGAAGAGTTCCTTGTCGGAGGAGGAGTCCAGTATGGAAACCTCTCCCTCGTCATATTTGGAAAGCCCCAGTATCATCTTGAAAATGGTGGTCTTTCCCGCTCCGTTCCTGCCTATGAGGCCGTAAATGTCGCCTTTGTTCACCTGCATGTTCACGCCCTTAAGGACTTCATGCTTTCCGTAGGCTTTCTTTATATTGCTCAATCTGATAACCGCTTCACTCATATCTAACCCCTTTCACCAGACTTTTATGCGTTTTTCAGGCGCAAGGTACATATTGTCAGTCTCTTTTACATCGTAGGTCTCATAAAACTCATCAAACTGCTGGACACCCACATTCACCCTGTAAAAGGCCAGAGGATGCACATCAGATTCAAAGGATTCCTTTTCTTTTTCCAGAGGCACATTTGTGCGCCAGACCGTTGCAAACTGCTTGAAATAACGGTCGTAATCAAAATCCGGTTTCAAAGATGCCATATAGAGGGTGACCCTGAGTCCACCCATATCCGCGGTGGCCTCGGCATTCACCATGCTCCCGTCGTACATGCCGGAAGCGGGATAGGGGGAAAGCTGGGTGTAATAACGGGCAACCTTGTCGTTCAGGTCGTTGAAACGCATCTGGTCTTCCTCGGGGAGCCAGCTGTTCTTTTTCCCAGTCTTGTCGTACATGGCTCCGTTCTTGTCAAAGCCGTGGGTGATCTCGTGACCCACTATGGCAAAGAGTCCCCCCAGTTTTTCCTCATAGCTGAAATCTTTTGAATACACAGGTTCCTCACATATCCCTGCAAATATATATATGCCATTGGTATCGGCACGGTACATGGCGTTGGTGACGGTAGTGCAGACATAGATGTTCAAAGGATCCCAGTAATCCCTGCTGTAAGGGCTTACAGAAAGCTCTGCGGCATGCTTCATCCTGAATCGGCTGGTTTCGTAATAGGCTTCC
>JAILIO010000180.1 GCA_024695225.1 Lachnospiraceae bacterium | reverse complement strand
GAATGTATATACCGATGTGGTAATCTCTTTCTTCATCAATCGTTCTCCTCCGGAAAACCGGTTTTATCCTTTAATATAACCCTTGGGCGCTGTTTTGTCTCCAGGTAGATCTTCCCCACGTACTCTCCTATGACACCTATGGAAAACAGCTGCACCCCGCCCATAAAGAATATGGCGCATACCATGCTGGACCAGCCCCAGACCGTGTCTCCTATAGAATGTATCACAAACACCCATATGATCGCTATTATGCTGATGATGGACACCAGCGCGCCCAATATGGTTATGAACCTTATGGGCTTTGTGCTGAGGGATGTGATGCCGTCCAGGGCAAAAGCCGCCATCTTGGCCAGGGGATAATGGCTTTTCCCCGCCATCCTCTCCTGCCTGTCATAAAAGACGGATGTGCTCTTGAAACCCACAAGGGGCACCATTCCCCTGAGGAAGAGATTGACTTCCTTAAAGCTGAGGAGCCCTTCCACCGCCCTGCTGCTCATAAGCCTGTAATCGGAATGGTTGAACACCACCTCTCCCCCCAGGCTGTTTATCAGCTTGTAAAAGGTCTCTGCGCTCCATCTTTTGAAGAAGGTATCTGTCTTTCTCTCCTTCCTGACCCCGTATACCACATCACAGCCATCCTTGTAGGCTGCGATCATATCATCCATGGCGTTTATGTCGTCCTGCCCGTCGCAGTCGATGGTGATGGTGATATCACATCTGCCCGCCGCCTCGCCGAGCCCGGCAATAAGGGCGTTCTGATGTCCCCTGTTCCTGCTCTGGCTGACACCGCAGAAAGCACTGTTCTCTTCGGAAAGCTTTTTTATTATCTCCCAGGTGCCGTCGCTGCTGCCGTCATCCACAAAGAGGACCCGGCTTTCTTTCGAGATCTCGCCTTTATTTACAAGCGCAGAAAGCTTTTCGAGAAATAATGGCGCTGTCACAGGCAGCACCGCCTCCTCATTGTAGCACGGGATCACTATATACAATACAGGACTATTTTCAGTCATCCGTCTCCGCTGCTATCTCCTCAAGATTCTGGTTCAGCGACACCACCAGAAGGTCATCCGAGGACTCGCTCTTCACAAAATAATCTGTGGTCTCCACTCTTCTGTAGATCCCGTCGTCTCCCCTCTGCCGCGACACCAGTCTGACCTCTGTATTCCCCTTTTCATACTCCGCGAACAGATTCTGCCGGGAAAATACGCGGGCAAATTCAGCCCTGTCTTCCTCATGTATGGTGGAAGCACCGTGTGCGATCAGATCGTCAAAGGCCCCGGAAGCCGAACAGGTCTGGGCTGTAAACTCGGCATAGGTCAGCATGTAATAGCTGTTCCTGGTCAGGTTGGCATATATGATCAGGGGGAACTTCCTGAACACCGCCTGCACCAGAAGTTCCGTCGTGGTAGACTGGGCCTGGATCTTCAGCACATCCCCCGGATCTATCCAGTTGTCACCGTACTCACCGGTGGAACACAGCACGCTGAATTCCGATTCCGGCATGGGTTTATTGAAAATAAAGCCCTGTATCTGGCTGCAGCCACAGGTCCTCAAGAACCCCAGCTGTTCCTCGGTCTCTACCCCCTCAGCCACGGTGGCCATGCGAAGTCTCTGGGCGAACATAAAAATGCTCTCCAGCACAGTCCGCTCCTTTTCGCTCTGACAGTTTCCGCTCAAAAGAGACCTGTCTATCTTAAGCGTGTTGGCGTCCACATCCTTCATAAAGCTCAAGGATGAAAGGCCGCTGCCAAAATCGTCTATGGCCACGCCGAAGTCCTCATTTCTTATATCGGACACAAATCTCACAACATCATATTCGCTTCCCGCCAGAAAAGACTCCGTTATCTCAACCACGATGAGCTTGTGCGGTATGGCGTACTTGTCCACGGTATCCTTCAGTCTCTGCAGGAAACTGTACTCACCCAGATGCCTTCTGGAGAAATTGGAGGAGATCCTGACAGTCTTTGCCCTGGACATGATCCTCTTCTGAAGGAATGCACAGGAAGCTTCCAGTATAGTCCAGTCTATATCGCATATGAGGTCGCTCTTCTCCGCCTCGGGTATGAACTCACACGGCGGGACGATCCTGCCGTCCTCAGTCACTATCCTGGCCAGGGCCTCTGCGCCCTTGAGTTTGCCGGTTATCGCGTCATACTGGGGCTGAAAATAAGGAATGATCCTGCCCTTTTCCAGTGCGTCTCTTATATCTCTTTCTTCCATAACCGATTCCCTTTCGGATATTTTTCTCCCGTTTCCAAACAAATGTCACTATCCGCATCACTTCATGGGAACATACAGACCTACAGGGTCTGAAATTAAAATCATATCAGTTTTAGCCTGCAATGGCAAAATATAAAAGCACCAATAACCCCAGGACTATCCGGTAATACCCGAATACCCTGAGATCGTTCTTTCTCACAAACCTGGTCAGGAACCTTATGACCGCCATGGACACCACAAATGCCACCACCATGCCGGTCAGGAGCAGTCCGACTTCGCCCCCTGTGACTCCTTTGCATCTGATGATCTCCAGGAGAGATGCTCCAAACATGACCGGGAAGGAGAGGAGGAATGTGAACTCTGCCGCCACAGGTCTTGATATCCCGATCAGCATTGCCCCCACTATGGTGGCCGCAGATCTTGAAGTGCCGGGGAACATGGCCGCCAGAAGCTGGAATACCCCGATGATAAGGGCGTCCTTCATGGTTATCTCCAGCACCTTTTCAACCCGCACAGGCTTTCCCTTGCGGTATATCTCAACCGCGATAATCGCCAGTCCGAAGATGATGAGCGCTGCCGCCACACCTTTGTAATTGTAGAATCTCTCTTTGAACCAGGAATCCAGTCCGATCAGGGCGAACACCACCGCCGGCAGGCAGGAAACTATCATCAGCTGCCACAGTCTCAGGCTCTTTCTCTTTATCTCTATGCCACCGCCTTCCGCCGGAAGCTTGAAAGGCCAGAGTCTCTTTCTGAAGATCACAAATACAGCAATAACAGCACCCAGCTGTATGATCTCCAGGTACATCTCCCAAAACTCATCCGACACGTTGAGGGGCAGAAACTCCTTGAGGAGTATCATGTGTCCGGTGCTGGACACGGGGAGCCACTCGGTTATCCCCTCCACAATTCCATATATTACAGAAATAAGAAAATCAAGCGCATCCATGATCTCAACCCTTCATAAGCTTTCTGAACGCATCAAGCGAACGCTCCACCTTCTCAGTCTCCACACAGTAAGCGATCCTGAAGTAACCGGGACATCCGAAGGAATCTGCGGGCACCAGCACGAGATCGTGCCTGTCAAAGGCCTTCATACAGAATTCAACCGCATCCGGCTCCGGAGACTGGGGGAACATATAGAACGTGCCGCCGGGCTTTACGATATTGAAGCCCAGGGCTGTGAGTTCATTGTAGAGCAGGTTCATATTTGTCTCATACACAGAAAGGTCTGAGGTCAGGACCCCCGCCTCCGCCACCGCTCTCTGGAACAGGGCTGCAGGGCAGTTGTGTCCAAGGCCTCTCGATATCTGTCCGCACATCACGGACAGTATGTCCGCATCCTTGCAGTTGGGGTTCACCGCTATGTAACCTATTCTCTCTCCGGGTATCGAGAGGGATTTGGAATAGGAGTAGCAGGAAAGCGAATTGTCATAATACTTTGTGATATAGGGCGAATCCGTCCCTTCAAATATGATCTCCCTGTAGGGTTCATCGGAGATCAGGAATATCTCATGTCCGTATTTCTTCTCGGCTTCCCGCATCATATCAGTCAGAGTCTTTATGGTCTCGGTGGAATATACGGTCCCCGAAGGATTGTTGGGGGAATTGATGAGCACCGCCTTCACGTCCTCGGTGAGGGCCTTCTCAAACTCATCGGTATTTATCTGAAAACGCTCTGTATCCGGGGGAACCACCTTGAGATGCCTTCCCGCATTGTCCACATAGGGGTGGTATTCCGGGAAAAACGGCGCAAAGGTAATAACCGTATCGCCCTTTACAGTCACCGCCCTGAGGGCATGGGCTATGGCTCCCGCAGCGCCGGAGGTCATAAATAAGTGCTCCGCCGTATAATCCATTCCAAAGCGCTCGTTCAGCTGCTTTGCAAGGGCCGCCCTGACTTCCGGTATGCCCTGGCTCTGGGAATAACCATGTATATACATGGAATCCGGGTTAGCTATGAGCTTCCCAAGTATGTCTGTAAACTTCTGAGGCACCGGAACGGAGGGATTTCCCAGGGAGAAATCAAACACGTTCTCATAACCTATCTCCTGTCCCCTCTTCACGGCCTTCTCGGAAAGAGTACGGATCACGGATTTGCCATCCAGCATCTTTTTGTAGAATTCGTTTATCATTTTGTCTCCTTATATTGTATGAAATATTGCATATCCTTATGTTGTATGAAATCTTATATCACATTGTGCTGTATGATATTTTGTACATCCTTATGTAGCATGCCTTTTTATATCACATTATACTGCGTAATATTTGTACATCCTTATGTTCCATGTCACATCATGCTGTGTAATATTTGTGCATCCTTATGTTCCATGCTGCTTTATATCACCCTGTATCGCATGATGTTTTACACTCTGAAACTGTAGCCCACTCCCCACCGGGTTTCGATGTACTGTGGTTTCGCGCTGTCAAATTCTATCTTCTCCCTTATTTTTCTGATATGCACAGTGACCGTGGCTATATCTCCGATACTGTCCATACCCCATATCTGTTTGAAGAGTTCCTCTTTTGAGAACACCCTGTTGGGGTGCTCCGCAAGAAAGGTCAGAAGATCGAACTCCTTTGTGGTCAGGTTTTTTTCCTTCCCGTCCACATATACCCTGCGGGACTCCTTTTCGATCCTGAGGCCCCTTATCTCCAGCACATGATCCCTTGCAGGCAGTTCCTCTCTCCCCGAGGTCAGCCTGTCATACCGGGAGAGATGGGCTCTCACGCGGGCCGTGAGCTCGGAGGGCGAGAAGGGTTTTGTCATGTAATCATCGGCTCCCAGTCCCAGGGCGTGTATCTTGTCCACATCCTCTTTCTTGGCAGACACCATTATTATGGGGATGTCTTTTATCTGCCGGATCTGCCGGAGTATGTCATATCCGTCCACCCCGGGCAGCATCACATCCAGTATCACCAGTGAATAATCACCCCTGAGCCCTTCCTGCAGCCCGTCATTCCCATTGGTACATATATTCACGGAAAAGCCTGAAAGTTCCAGATAATCCCTTTCAAGCTCAGCTATGGCTTCGTCATCTTCTATTATCAGTATCCTGTCCACATTGCTATCAGGCATTTTTCAGATCACCCTCAACCTTTCTGAGCACAAACCGCATGCAGGTACCCTCTCCTGCAATACTGGTGGCCCAAATGTAACCGCCGTGATCCTCAACGATCTTTTTGGCGATAGACAGCCCTATCCCGCTGCCGCCGGTGGCCGAAGACCGGGATGCATCCGCCCTGTAAAGCCTCTCGAAAACATGGGGAAGATCTTTCTCGTCTATCCCTATCCCGTTATCCTCTATCTCAACCCGGACGGAGTCGACTTCATCCAGCAGTCTGATGTTCAGTGTGAGTTTATTCTCACTCTTGTATTTGACACTGTTTGTGACTATGTTGTCAAATACTCTCTTCAGCTGTTCCGGATCCGCCACGACCATAGCGCTGACGCCGCCGGAATAAACCGGCGCGATGCCCTCCGGCTCCAGGTCCAGTCGCAATTCCTCCACACAGTCTGAAAGGAACTTGTCTATATCTATGGTCTGAAAATGATAAGGCACCATGTTGGAATCTATCTCCACATACATAGTGAGCTCATTTATGAGTTTTTCCATATCATCCGACTTATTGTATATTGTACGGACATACCTGTCCACTTTATCCGGCGTATCCGCGACCCCTTCCATTATGCCCATGGCATAGCCCTTAACGGCGGTTATGGGGGTCTTCAGGTCATGGGTTATATTCCCTATGAGCTCCTTCTGTCTGCGCTCATCCTCTATCTGACCGTCAGCGCTCTCCTTGAGTCTGCGTCTCATGTCCTCATATCCCAGATAGAGTTCACCTATCTCCGTTCTGTCCTTGGGGTCCACAGGCAGTTTGTAGTCCAGGTCCCCGGAGGCGATATGACTCATGGCCTCGTTCAGGTCGCTGACCGGTTCAAAAACGCCCCGGTGTATCCATTGTGTCAGAAAAAGCGCCGTAAAGAACAGTATCAACACAAGACAGACGATCAGATAAACAAGAAAAGCCTGCGATGTATAAGGATTCACAAACATCAAAAAAGCCGACATGTCCATCTTCTTGCCGACAGATGAACCCGGCACCACTGCACTTTCTCCCGCCAGCCTGGTTCCTATCAACGCGTAGGCTATCAGCATCAGGGCCACCGGCACCACAATGATCACCACGAAGGTCACTACAAGCCGCGTTTTAAGGCGCATGGGCTTTCCATAGCGCAGCTGCAGTTTTCCGGATCCCTTCTTCCTGTCAGTCATCAGTGTCGTCTTCGTCCCCACTGCCGTACATTATCTCGGGCACAGGCTCAAACCGGGGCGCATACCGCATTATCACCGATCCGTAGGGTTCCACCTTAACTTCAAGCCGTCCCGTGTTTAAGATTATCTCTTCGCCGTCGGCAGAATAACCATTCTTTGTGGTACACATAAGTGTCTTCATCGTACCCGACTTAGGCACTCCCAGATACCAAACCTGATCTTCAAGTTTTACAGGTTCATCTGTGTTGTTCACCACAACAAATGTGGCATTGCGGTTGTTGAACCTTCCAAAGGCGATCACGTTCTTCGGGGCTTTCATTCGCCTGAAAGAACCTGTCTTCAGTTCTTCGCAGGATTTATGGATGCTGATCATTTCTTTATAGAAATTGACCAGGCTCTGATCCGCATTGCCCCAGGGATATGTCCTGCGGCTGTCCGGATCCGTAAATCCGCAGACTCCCGCCTCGTCCCCGTAATATATTCCCGGACATCCCATCCAGGTCATCTGCAGCACCACACCCAGGCGAAGGATCGCCATATCCACATCCTCAGAGGCCGCATTTGCCCCAAGGTTTCCAACCCTTCCCACTTTGTGATTGGTGCGGGTCAGGAATCTGGAATGGTCGTGATTGTCCAGCTCGTTCAAGGCGCATGCCATGGCCACATAGGGGCAATCAGAACTGTTGTAGATCATGGCTCCCCAGAAAGTATCGCTGTTACCGTACAGATCACCCCTGAAGTCATCGCTGTGTTTTTCCATACCGGTGAGATAGTAGGACACAGGATCCATGAATGCGTCGTAATTCATTATGGAATCCCATTCCCTGCCGTTCAGCCAGTCTCTGGGATTGCCGTAATGCTCGGCTATTATCACCGCCTCAGGATTGGCTTCCTTCACATTTCTGCGGAATTCCCTGAAGAAGGTGTGGTTGAACTCGGGGCTGTGACCTATATCCGCAGCCACATCGATACGCCAGCCGTCACAGTTATAAGGGGGCGAGACCCATTTGCGGGCTATCCGCATAATGTAATCCATAAGCTCCCTGGAATCTTCATAATTCAGTTTGGGAAGGGTGTCATGACCCCACCATCCGTCATATCCGCCGTTATTGGGCCAATGCTGGCCTGACAGCCACGAAAAGAAACTGTGGTAAGGACTTCCCTCTTCCTCGTAGGCTCCGGGGGCATATCCCTCATGGCCGGAATAGATCATCTCCCGGTCCATCCATTTGTTAAAGGATCCGCAGTGATTGAACACACCGTCCAGTATGATCCTGATGCCTCTCTTGTGCAGTTCCTCCACAAAATGGGCAAACCACTCATTGGATGCCTCCAGATTTCCGATATCCACAACTCTTTTTATATATCTGGTGGCGTGCCTGTTGTCATTGTCATTCATATCCAGAAGTTCGCCGCCGTCATCCTTTATTATCGTAAAATGAGGGTCGATATGATCGTAATCCTGGATGTCATATTTATGGTTTGAGGGGCTGACAAAAAGCGGATTGAAATAAATGACCTCCACTCCCAGATTCACCAGATAATCCAGCTTGTCCAGCACACCCTGCAGATCCCCGCCGTAGAAGTTGCTCACATCGTATGCGGAGGGCGCGGTATTCCATTCCTCCACCTTGAAGGAGTGCCTGTTTATATAGCTGTACTCATGGGTCTCCACATCGTTTGAGGGGTCACCGTTCCTGAACCTGTCAGCATAGATCTGATAGACCACTGCCCCCTTCGCCCAGGCAGGAGTTCGGAATCCGGGTATCAGACGGAAATTGCATCTGGGCTGTGTCTCTTTTGAAATGCCCCTTATATCGTATACAGCCTTAAGTTTTCCGGTAACTATCTCAAAATAATAGGAAAATTCCGTATCCTCAAGCTGTACATCCGCTGAATAAAAATCAAACGCTTCGGTGGTGGACTCGTAAGACATGGAAATACGCCCAAGGTTTGAGACAATCGTCGCATTGTCGATATTGTCCCTGGCGACCCTGAGTTTAATATGTACCTGCCCAAAAGGATTGGGCTCCGAAGGCGAAACAAAGCCTTCAGTGGTATCACTGTAAACAGCGCCGGCATTGAAAACCGGTGTGATATTGTAGATCGAACTTATCCCGTGAAAAGTATCCATAGTCTTTTGATTATATCACAATAACAGCTCGGAATCCCATACCCTGACCCCACTGTCCTGAAACGCTTCATGTATCCTGGAATCCAGCGCTTCCGGCGTGACTCCTTTCTTCAACACCGCCTGCAGAAAGCCTCCACCTCCGGCACCGGCGATAAATCTGCCGTCTATCATATCTTCGATCGCTCTGAAGATCAGATCTATACATGTATTGCTGGAACCCTGATCCAGCTGCTTTGAAAGCTCCCAGTGCTCATTCAGAAGCTGGGCAAACATGTCTATATTTCCCCTCTCCAGCTCATATCTCATCAGCACTGACAGCCGCTCCATCCCATGCAGGGCATCCAGGGATTCCCGCCTGTTTCCTATATATCCGCCCACCACATCTCTCAGCAGGTTTCTTGCAAGCCTCCTCTGTCCCGTGTAAATAAGGACAAATCTCTCCTTTAACTCCCGGGCTGCAGCTTTAGGTACCCTCACTTCCTCCACCGAAAGCCTCTGTCTCCAGCCCGCCCCGGAGCGGATAAACTTGATCCCCGGGGTAAGACCCCCCACCTGATCCTGCCAGCCGCCTCCTGTGGACATGATCTGTTCCATGTTTAGAACGGTATCGTAAACCTTGGCATCACCGGAAGCCAGCCCCATAAATTCATCCAGTCCCCTTATACATGCAGCTGAAAGTATACTGCTGGTGCCCAGTCCCGATCCTTTGGGGATACCCACCACCTGTGTGGACAGGTATATGCCCCCGCCCATCCTCTTAAGGATCGTTCCCAGGTCTTCATTCTGTCCGTTCAGGGACACGATCCCCGATGCTATCAGCGCTGCCTTGTGGAGAGCAAAGGGATCAAAGGGGTTGTGGCAGTCCAGGATATCCCGGACATTTTCGGCTTTGCCTCTGACACCCACATCCGCGCTCTCAAACTCCACCCTGTATTCGGGGATCCTGCGGACCTCCACCTGGACCGGCATTATGCCGTTAAGGGATATGGCGCAGTTCAGCACTGTGCCGCCCTGTTCATTGCACTGAGGGGGGGTGTCGGTCCAGCCGCCTCCCCAGTTCACTCTCACAGGGAGAGACACTCTCACGTTTTCATTTACGATCCTGAGCTTATCATTGTCAGGAATGGTGGACACCGCAGTCTTGTATATATTGTCACTGATCAGTTTAAAGCAGCGGTTCTCGATCTCATCACAGGTTGTGCCCAGTATGCTTAAACCCTTTTCCTTCATATACCGGGAAACTGCGTAATAAACCCTCATCCTGAGGAAATCATCAATGGGATTTTGGTCATCCATGAGTATACTGAACACTTCCTCGGATATTCCGGTGCTTCCCAGCACTTCAAAGGCGTTTTTATAGTATTCTCCCTGAGCCAGCTTCTGTTCAAAGCGTCTGGCGGCAATCCTGGCATCGAGCTTGCCAACAAATTCGTCCTGATCTTCGCTTCCCGCTCTTTCAAAGCTCTCCCTTAAACTGAGCTTTTCCATCTGCTCCCATCTGCTGACATCCCCGGCTTCTGCCTTTCCGGACAGAACCGACTGGGTGAGGGCAGCGTTTTCCACGGCCTCTTTCCACGAAGACGCCACAGGGTAAAGAGGCCTCTCCCAGAAACCGTTTTCCTTTGGATTCACTCCAACACCGTAGACACGGATGACTATGCCTCCGTCTTTCAGGATCAGCCCGTGCCAGACCGTGTCAGGATTGATCCTGCAGTTATCCAGCATCGCATGTGAGACAACTGCGCCGTCGCCTATGACGCTGTTCCCGCTGATATGGCTGTTCTCGATGAACACTCCTCTGCCCAGAGTCACTTCATCCTCGATGAGCGCCATGTACCCCGAATAATCCGGCGAATCAGGGCCGTAGGTTATGACTTTTTTGGACCAGTTCAGGAATTTGTAGTCTTCCACATCCTTCGTCATAAGTTCCCTGAGTTCCCCGGTGGTGCCAAAGTGTATGAACTTAGACGGATAAAGGGACAAAAGTTTCATGTTGAAACCTCTTGTCGCCTCCCATATCTTTTTTCTGCAGGCGATGAGCCTGTCATTTATGCTGCCTTCCCCGGGCTCCTTGAGATAGTTCTCCAATGTGGAGCAGGATGCCAGAGGATACAGGAAATCTCCGTAGAAAGACAGTCTGGATTCCTCATTTACAAATTCGGAAAAATCTGCAGGGTCAGAGATAAGACCGTACAAGGCGTTCATCAGCCTCGTATCAAACAGGACTGCTCCCGTATCCAGGTCCACATTTCCCTGGGTGTTCACAGCTCCGGCATCGTCAAGGGCTTCAACAGGCATCTTGTGAAGGAATCTGGCGACGTTCCCATTTCCGTCATTTAAGAAGACCCCGTGGTCCTTCCCTATTACGGCGGCTTCCTTGAAGGATATGGCCGCTGCTCCGTTATATATGGCATCTATCTGCAACGGATTGAACAATAAGAGCACATCCCCGGACAGCACAAGCATTCCCTCCCTTATACGGGACGGAACCCCTGACATGCCTATCATAAACTCGTCAAAAAGAGTGGAGGGACGGCCCCCGGGAAGTTCCCTGGGGACAGGCGAAAACAGTTTCCCTGTGGCCGAATACTGGGGTACACGCTTGGAATCGCCGCCTGAATGGATCACCATGATCCTCTTCCCCGCAAATGGATCCTCACGGTTCTCCTGTTCTGCCACATACTTTAATACTGCAAGGGTTGCGCCTCCGCTCCCCACTCTTTTCCCTTCAGGATCCGGGAGTACCGAGTAATGTGTGCCCTTGGGCAGCAATCCGGAAGAAAGCCTGGAATCTATCTGCTTTCTGTAGGTTTCTGCCTGCGCTTCATTTGAAGCGGTCAGTATCACATAATCCCAGCGGATAAATCCGGATTCCGAAAGCAGTCGGCTGTAATCCTCAAGGGAATCCAGGTAAGACTGACGGAGAAAAAGGTTTTGTGTTCCTGATGTTTTTCTTTCGTTATACATACTTTAGAGAATACCGCAGAAAGCCCGTCTTCGCAAGTGTATAACGGGTATCACCTACCGTTTTTTATTGTTTTTATCATCTTTTTGACTATTCTTTTACTCTGACCTGTAAATTTACTCTGACCTATAAATTTACTCTGACCTGTAAATCATCTCTCATACCGGAGAATTCCACATTAATTGAAAATCGGTTCCCAACCTGTCACCATAAACCTTGCAAAATCCCCTTTGATGTTTCATAATATGAGTGTTGCACTTATTTGACAGATTAAGGAGGTAACCGTTTTGATGCGACTTGTGACAAGGAGCGATTTTGACGGTCTCGTCTGCGCAATGATCCTGAAAGAGATCAATCTCATCGACGAGATAAAATTTGTACATCCCAAGGATGTACAGGATGGAAAAATCGACCTGAATGAAAATGATATTACAACCAACCTCCCCTATGACCCCAGAGTCGGGCTGTGTTTTGACCACCACGAATCAGAGCTTTCCCGCAATTCCGATGCCGTGGGTCAGGGCAAGTGGATCATTGAGGGCGATGCCAGGTCTGCTGCAAGGGTTGTTTATAATTATTACAAGGACAAATATGATCTCGGAAGGATCTCCGATGAGATCATGACTGCGGTAGATAAAGGAGACAGCGCTGATTTCACCATGGAGGAGGTCAAGAACCCCACCGGATGGGTGCTCATGAATTTCCTTATGGATGCCCGCACAGGTCTTGGCAGGTTCCATGATTTCAGGATCTCCAATTACCAGCTTATGATGGAACTCATAGACTACTGTCTGGATCACAACATCGATGATGTTCTGAAGCTTCCCGATGTTGAAGAGCGGGTGGAAATGTATTTTGCTCAGCAGGAACAGTTCAAGGCCCAGCTTGAGAAGGTATCACATCAGGAAGGCCGCTGCGTGATAGTGGACCTGAGAGATCAGGATCCCATTTACACAGGAAACAGGTTCCTCATTTACACAATGTATCCCGACGCATATTTTTCAGTCCATGTGGCCTGGGGTTTCAAAAAGCAGAACACAGCGGTCATGATCGGCAAGTCTATCTTCAAGGACAGCCCTGATGTGGACAAGAATATCGCAGAGATCTGTCTTAAATACGGCGGAGGCGGCCACAAAAATGCAGGCACATGCCAGCTGGACAACGACAAGGTAGACGCACTCCTTCCTGATATACTGAAATATTTCAACGATTAAAATCCGGGGGGATTTACATTTATAAAACAGGGAAGGCTCACGCCTTCCCTGTTTTCTTCATCAGTTCTTCCGCTATAACAAAATCCAGTTCAGTGTCTATATCTACGCTTCTCTCCCGAGGCATGATATATGCATAACTTTTGATCTTAAGCATCCTGTCCGTATCCAGTTCGCTTCTCTTTATGAGATAGATCGCGCCGTTTACACGGTAGAATTTAGGCAGGGCCTGTCTCGGCATATCGGCATATTTCTCATTCCTGAAGGATTCCATGGACAGATCTTCCGGCAGCGTATTGCACCATATGGGGGAATGATCGGTTTCGGTAACGCCTACAATAGAACATGCCCCTTTCTCCTCCATCAGATTAAAGCTGTTGATCACATCTTCCGCTGTCCTCAAAGGTGATGTGGGCTGCATGAGCATTATCCTTTCATAGGAATGTCCCCGCTTTTCAAACTCAGACAGGACTTCTCTCACAACATCCCAGGATCCGGCTGAGTCAGAGGATGTCCTTTCCGATCTCAGGAATGATGCATCAGCACCGTATTCCATGGAGATATCCGCATATTTCTGAGAATCGGTGGAGACAAAGACCTTCTCAAAGCATTTGCTGTCAATGGCAGTTTTTATTGAATAGGATATCAAAGGAATTCCATTTAAAGGTTTGATATTTTTATCCGGAAGCCCCTTTGATCCCGAACGGGCCGGGATGATCGCGATATTGCCCTTACCTTCAGCTACATTCACCATAACCTTCGTTCCCCGTTGTTATCACAGAATCCATTGATCAGTGACCTGTCTTTCAAGTAACAAACAGTGGCCGGAAATGAATCAGGAGGAGCTTATCCAAACTCCTCCCACAAGCGCAGACGGAGGGATTCGAATTCATTACAATTTTAAAAATGCAGTAAAATCAATGGTTTCAGAGAGTGCTATTTCGTCTTTGTCATAATTTGTCATAATTCTCTCGTAAAAGATCGAGTCCAAATCTTGTATAAATTGAATTCTGTTTGAATATTACCTTATGGCTTCTTTATGCCTTCATATGATCTGACGGCGGCCTGAACGGTCTTCATGGCATCAAGATCAAGCTCATCGGTAAATTGCGT
>JAILIO010000177.1 GCA_024695225.1 Lachnospiraceae bacterium | reverse complement strand
AAAATGCAGCAGCATAACGAAGGACAGCCCGTGATAGAAAAAGAGCTGTGCAGGGGCTGTCAGAAATGCGCCACACAGTGCGGAAGCAATGCCATTTCCTACGGCGATGACCACAAGGCATCCATAGACCCGGAAAAGTGCAAGGGCTGCGGACGCTGTATCGGAGCCTGCCGTTTCGACGCAATCACCACCATTGACGACACGGCAAATGAAAAGCTCTGCCGGAAGATCGCAGAATACACCCAGGCCATATGCTACGGAAGACCCACCTTCCATGTAAGCCTCATCATGGATGTGTCTCCCAACTGTGACTGCCATGACGAAAATGATGCCCCCATCCTGCCAAACATCGGCATGCTGGCTTCATTCGATCCGGTGGCTTTGGACCAGGCCTGCGCAGATCTCTGTCAGGAAGCAACTCCCATAAGAAACAGCCAGTTGGGAGACAACCTGGCAAAGCCCGGCTGGCGCCGTTACAACGACCACTTCATGGACAACAACCCCAGTGTCCGCTGGAAGGAAACCCTTGAGCACGGCGAGAAGATAGGTCTCGGCACAAGGGAATATGAACTCCACACCGTACACTGAGAACTGACAGTCTTAATTATCCTGTAAAAATAAAAGCCATTTCCCCATGTCATATATGGACCCGGGGAAGTGGCTTTTTTTTGGAAAGGGATCTCACAAAAACATTCACATCATAACCAGCCTCTCATCATATATCCCGGAAAGGATCTCTGAATCATGGCTTGCGATGAGAAGGGTCTTCCCTGCCCTTTTAAGCTCTGTGAGAAACGCGGTGAGCTGTTCCCGGGATTTCCTGTCAAGCCCTGCATAGGGCTCGTCCAGCAGCAGCACTTCCGGATTAAGGGCCATCACGGATGCAAAGGCGACCCTTTTCTTCTGACCGCCGCTCAAATGATATGGCGCTTTATCGGAGAGTTTTTCAATATCAAACAACTCCATGCAGTCCCGCACCCTCTTATCCACTTCCTCATCACCAAGTCCCATCTGCCGGGGTCCGAAGGCGATCTCATCCCTGACTCTGGCATTGAACAGCATGATATCCGGGTCCTGAAACAGATATCCTACCCTCTTGTGGAAAAGCTTTGAATTCATATTCACTTTCATGTACTTTTCAGTGATATCGCACCCGTCAAAAACAAAGCTTCCCTTCTCCGGAAACGAAAGGGCGCTGAGGATCCTAAGGAGCGTGGTCTTCCCGGAGCCGTTATCCCCTTCGATGATAAGGCAGCTTCCCCTTTCTGCGGACATGGAAAAGCCCGACAGCACCGGGGATTCCTCCCCTTCATATCTGAATGTGATATCCCTGAGTTCTATAAAAGACATATCATAATTTCCCGTAATCCCCGGTAAACCCCCGGCACTTCATTGCCTCATACATCCGGGTGTTCATTTCCGTTCCTCTTATAAAAGTAACTCCCATGACACCGCCTACAGATGCGTACTTCCTGTCGTGTCTTCCCACAGCCCTGAGGGTCATGGATGTGAGAAGGTCGCGTATGAGATTCCCCAGAAGGACCATGTATTTTAGAGTCATATCCAGGGTAAAGATAAAAATCCCCGGGATATGAAAAAATGCAAGCGCCCCGGTCACATGATTCCACTGGGAAGTATGGTTAAATATGCCAACCATGGATACGCAGAAAAACACCTTTGTCATCAGCACCAGATTGTTTGGGATACCTGCAGGGTTCATTATCATGGCGGGCAGGAGTATCACAAAAGACAAAGCCATTGCCGATAGGGATGTCTTTATTATCCCCCACAGATCCCGGGCAGGCCAGGTTGACAGGTAAAACAGGACCACCGCGGCAATCCCCATGAGCACAAGCCCGTTTTGGGTCACAGATGTCAGGACCAGCAAGACCAGCAGGATCATCAGTTTTAATTCTGCGGGAAGACAGTGTTTCTTTTCATGTCCACGCTGCACCTTAACCCTGGACATGATGTCCCCTATGGTCTTTATGGTCTTTACAGCAAATGTGCCGCCATCCTTCGGCGGCACATACCTGTCACTTTCCTTCATCCATTCAGGAAGCATGTATTTCCCTTCTGCCCTTCATGGGTATGGATATCAGCTTGAATATGATGATCAAAAGGGCAGTCCCTATTATAGCCGAAAGGATATAGGCTGCAACTTCTCCCATTCCCCCCACAGTGTAATCCGGCATAGGCACGTTCAAAGACCATCCGTTTGCAAGCCCTGTAGGGGTATAACCCAGGGCAGAACCGTTTGTGACGATGTCTGCGATCTCGTCGGCTCCCCACTCTCCCCAGGCAGTGCCTGTTGCCAAAAGTCCGAGAGGCGTGGCAGCTATCAGAACAGCCACCAGGGCAAATACGGGTATGGGTTTTTTGTTGTCAGCACGTGCGGGCGCGTATCCCTTTATGGCGTCATATGTAAGATCAGGCGCTGTGGTCCTCACAAAAGCGAAGATCACCACCGTGAAGACTGCTTCCACCACGCCTGCAACCACAAGATGCGGGATCATCATGGCAGGTATGGATACCGAAAGATCATAGGGGCAGTACAGGGCATTCCCCGCAGCATCCTTGAAAAGCATGGGCTGAAGACCAAACTCCACAGCCGCAAAAAAAGCTGCCGCATTTATCCCGATATATGAGCCCACAGCGGCTGCTATATAGTGATGTGCGCTCTTTGTCCGTTCAGGTCCTCCGAACATCCTGACAATGGCGCTGTAGATCCAATAACCCACATATGGCAATATAAAAGCCATATTGAAACAGTTCGCCCCGAAGGCGAGGATCCCTCCGTCTCCAAATATCACCGCCTGCAGCAAAAGCGCGATAGAGACCGCGATACACGCGGCGTCCGGGCCAAACAGAAGGGCTATCAGCGTGCCGCCCACTGCATGCCCGGTGGTCCCTCCCACCAGGGGCACATTGAACATCATCCCCAGAAAAGAGAACGCTGCCCCAACTCCTATCATGGGAATCTTTTCCTTGGGCAGTTCCACATCGACTTTCTTTACCGCATGAGCCCAGACAGGTACCATTGCGGCTGTCATTACGGCGCAGGTAGCCGGCGCCAGATAGTTTTCAGGTATATGCATTTCTAACCTCCCGAATTTTTATTTTCCCGACTATTCTATATACCCTGACATGATTCCACAAGCGGGGTGGGGGGTTAAAAAATGCCTTATATTTCCGGGGTTTATCCGTCAGAGGAATTTTTTTATGGCCTCCTGAAAAGCTTCCACTGCCTCCGTGTCCCCGTCCTCTATGGCGTGGATGATGCAGTGGGTCATGTGCTCATTTATGATCTCCTTGCCGAGGCTGTGAAGGGCTGACTCCACCGCTGACAGCTGTATGAGCACATCCGCGCAGTCTTCGTCGTTCTCTATCATGGTCTTCACATGCTGCAGGTGTCCTGTGGCCTTTGCCAGCCTGTTCAGCTGCCTCTTCTTTTCCTTTGATGAATGGTAATGACTGTGTTCAGTCGGATCACTCATATCCTCTAAACCTCTTTTCAAAAAAAATTCTTCATGACTGACAGTTGACAGTCTTCATCTGTCTGTCTTTTTACCTTATGTGGAGCAACACACCTTTGGACTCAAAACCCGCACCGGTTGAGATCTGAAGGATGCTGTCGTTCAGCATATCCTCATGCTCATAATGCACATGTCCTGAAAGCACGCAGAAGACAGGACTGTTCTCAGCCAGGATCAGATCTGTCATCTGCCTTGTCACTGCATCCGGCACGCATGAACCATCTCCTATCATGACCTTTGAATGTCCCAAGGCATCCGTTCCGTACAGTTCAATGCTTTTGTAGTAGAATTCCCGGTTCCCGGCTGCAGGTTCCAAAGGCACATGGCTCACAAAGAGAATGGGTTTACCGTCATCATATATCTCTTTGAAAGCCTCCAGTTCCCCCGGGGAATACTGTGAATTGAAATCATCCACCGCAAATACATACATCTCTCCCAGATCCACAGTATGGACCCCGCTTTCGGACTTTGATATACCGAGCACCCGCGGTCTGTACAGATCATATGCCGCAGGGGTAAAATATTCCGCCCCGTATTCAAAATCGTGATTACCCAGCGAATAAATATATGGGACGGACAGATTTAAAAGCCCGCTTTGAAGAAAATCCACGGAAGCATACATGGCAGAATCCAGGATATCACCGCCCAGGATCAAAAGATCGGGTTTCTCCCATTCCGTGTACTCCAAAAGAGCGTTGAAGGTTTTTTCCGCTGTCCTGCCCCTTTTATCTGTCAGCAGGGAATATCTCATGTCTGCCCGGAATTTGAGCGCCATATCCCTCTCATCGCACAGGGATATGTGGGAATCTGCACAGAAGACCACATCCACCGGGAAATTAACCCCGGGTACATCTATGGTCTCTTCCAGGATATCCAGTCTCTTACTCCTTAGGACATCAGCCCTGTTAAGGGTTTCCACCGCCTTCTCATCCGGGACTTCTGTAACTTTCCGAGAAGGAGTGTTTTCTTTTTTTATGTCCTGTGTTTCTCCCGGCTTCGTTCCATCTTCAGTTTCCGAAGAGTTCTCTTCAGCCTTCTCTTCGGCGTCTCCTGCGGATCCTCCGGCGTCATCTGTTTCCGGTTTGGAGGTCTCTCCTGTTTCATCTGATGATTTATTCCTGTCCCGAGAAACTGTATTTCCCGCATTTTCATCGGGCTCATTCCCTGAAGACTCTTCATAAACTGCGGATCCGGTGGCCTCTCCGTCAATTCCGGATCCGGGGAACCCTTCCCCGGCGGTCTCTCCGTCAATTCCGGATTCGGGGGACCCTTTACCGGCGGTCTCTCCGTCAATTCCGGATTCGGGGGACCCTTCCCCGGCGGTCTCTCCGTAAACCTGGGTTCTCTCTGCCGCACTTTCCAAAATAACATCTGCCGGATCACCGGTTTCAATGCGAGAAACCATATCCGGCAAGGGGCCTGCGGGATCTCTCACGAAAGCTTCAGGATCGTATCCTATTTCCGGGAAGCACATTGTGCAGACAAAAACGAAAAGAAGCAGTATGAAAGAAAGTATTTGAAGCGATCTATGTTTCATTCCATTTCGTCCGTCATCTGCTGTAAAATGATAGCCACTCCTTCCGCAGTCCCCGTTCTTTTCATTTAATCACTCAAACGGATATTTAAGCCCAAACTGCTTACGTATCATATCCATCTGCCTTGTTATCTCTATGGTCGCTGCGTGGGGCATTTCCACACATTCAGTTGCCCCCTCTTTCAGAGCTCTTTCACAGGCAAGCACTTCGTATTCATATCCGGTTATCTGTTCGGGGATCTCTATCTCCTTAATGACCTTTGGACCATCCCTGTCAGGCGAGAACACGGTTATCTTCTCGGGATTATTTATATTCTGAACTCTTATGATCCCTTTTGTTCCACTGATATAACCCATTCTGTCTGTAAGTGAATAGATGGTTGCATACATGCTGGCCATGCAGCCGTTATTATACTCGATCATGATACTGTTCTGCCCGTCAACCCCGGTTTCAGTCATGATGCAGCCGGCATGGATCTCTTTGATGTCATCCCCCAGCACCATGCTGGCAAAATTCAGATTGTAGACGGACAGGTCCAGAAGAGCTCCACCTGCCAGCTCCGGTTTCTTTATCCTGTCTTTTTCATTTATCACATAGCCCAGGTTTGCTGATACAGTCTTGACCTCACCGATCATACCGCTTTTTATGACATCATCTATAAGCTTTCTGGAGGGCATATACCTGGTCCACATGGCTTCTGCAAGCAACAGTCCTTTTTCCTTTGCAAGGCTGCACATATTCCTGACCTGGCCCTCATTTACCGCCATGGGTTTCTCGCACAAAACATTCCTGCCTGCGTTTAAAGCCTTGACGGTCCACTCTTCGTGATGGGAATGGGGTACTGCGATGTATACCAGATCGATGCTGTCGTCAGCCAGCATCTCTTCATAGGAACCGTAAGCCTTTGTAAATCCGTGCTCATCTGCAAATCTTTCCGCCTTTTTGAGGTCTCTTGAGCCAATGGCGTACCGTTCCACGCTTTCAAGTCCCTTGAGTGTATCAGACATTTTGACTGCGATGCCGCCGGCTCCCAGAATTGCCATCTTCATAAGCTTTTCTCCTTTCATACATTGCAAAACAGCTTGATCGCAATACATACCTTAGGGGTTCATCCTCCCCGGTTTATCTCATCTATTATTTCAAGCAACAGTTTCGCCCTGTTTTTCCAGGTGTGATACTTCAGGGCTTTTTCTCTTCCCCTTGCAGCAAGGGCTTCGTCATCCATATGATTTTGCAGGATGCCCGGCAATGACTCCAAATCCTTCAGGCTGTACAACAGGAGTTCTGCTATGTCATCATTTTCCCCATCGTTGTAAATAAAACCCTGTTTCAATGCAGCAGTTTCGTCAGATACAGCTATACATCCCGCGAGCATCGAATCCAGAACTCTCTCAGTAATGGCGTCCTTATGCCATGTCATCATGTTCAGACTGATCCGTGAATTCAGATAGATATCTTCCATCCTGTCTGCAGATACCTTTGGATGTATGTGCAGCAGCCTATGATCGGCAAAAGGAGCCTCTCTCCACGAATCTCCAAACACGTCTATATCCAATCCTCTGTCAAGCAGATGCTGTATCATCTCCTGTCTGTAGAACTTGGAGACGCCTGCACTGGCAAGCCGTTGCAACTGGCTCATAGCCTGTACAAATTCTGTTTCAGAAAATTTTAACCCCATTTCATTCATTATCTCTTCAAGAGCATCCTCAGCCGTGAGTTCCGGGCAGGAGACCAGGACATCCAGATATTTTTTTTCGATCGCATAGGTCTGATCATCCACATTCTCCATGATCACAAGACTTTTATGCCAGTCATCGTAAGTCCCCACGAAACTGATACCGTATTCTCTCTCTGAAAATGGCTTTAGTTTCCCCTTTATGCATCCTGCAGGAGGAAAATAAAAAGCCCTGACCCCGTGGTAATACCTGTTTATGTAACTGACATAGTTGTTATCCGGTGCCAGGATATGGTAATCCCCCGGTCTGCAGTGAAATGTCCTGTAAAACACAGCCGGATGGTCAGGCCAGTATTCGATCTTAGGTCCATAGATCCTGTCCAATAAATGTTCTTTTAAACCGACTTCTTTGTTCAAGAAGATCATATCCATGAATCCGACAATGGCTTTGTATTCATTTCCGGCATATTTTTCCGGAGATTCGTTTTTTGCATCATGATATATGACTTCCTCACCCTGCTCTGATAATGCGGCATACAGTTCATCACTGAACAATCTCAATATACCGTAGCACACATCAGGGTCTCCCCTGAACAGGAGGATCGGTTTATCATTATTCATTTTTTCTTCTTCCCAGTCCATTGTTTATCTTCATCAAAGTCATAAAACACTGTATAACATATACCGCTTCAGTCACTCAACCACAAGTTTGTTCAACAGATCAAAAAAATCCGGGTATTCTCTTTTTATCATCACGATCTTTCCGTCCTTATCCAGGAAGCAATGTTCCGACTTTGCCTCACAGACCACATTCCCATTGTCATCTGTCATGACATACTCAAGTTTTAATTTGATCCCCCGAAACTCTCTCACAAATATCTCAATGTGCACAACATCGGGGAAAGTGGTTGTATGCTTATATTTACAGGAAATGGATGTCACGGGGGAGATAATGCCCTTGTCCTCAAACTCCCGGTATCCCCAGCCAAGCTGGTCCATAAAGTCAATGCGGGCTTCTTCCATCCATCTGACATAATTCGAATGATGGGTAAACCCCATTCTGTCTGTCTCGTAATATTTCACTGTATGAGTGTATTTTTCCATTATCTGCCTCTTAAAACTGATCCGGTTCAGTCATTTCATGAAGCATTATCATCATGAAAGCCCTTATTGTCGTAGATCACGATCGTAAATCCAGAAAATAAATACTGTTCATGAATACTGTTCGTAAATCACGGTCATAAATCACGATCGTAAATCACGGTCATAAATCATGATCATAAATCACGATCATAAATCATGATCATAAATCATGATCATAATAAACGGCATCACAAGCAGATTATGTCATGGATCCCTACCGTCACAGGTACTGTATGGCGGAAGGGAATGACAGCATCTATCATAATAAAAGAGTGAGGAGAACACAACCTGTTCTGCCTCACCTCGTCGCTGCGTATGCTGTAAGAACCGTAGAAAACCATACCCTGCAGCCTAATCTCTCTTGGAAACGCCTTTCTTCTGCTCATCTATCAAAAGTGATGCACATGCGATGTCATTGCTCAGATCGTACACCTTGCCGCTGGTGACAGAAACCACCTTGGGACGGAGGGGATAACCCACATAATTCTGTACCACCTTGGCCTTTTCCCCGTTTACAAGGGTGACTATGGAATTCACGGGATAAGCCACCACCGTGCTCAAAAATATCTTCATCACATCCAGATCCAGCTCCTCTGACATAGCCATGATCATTTCAACTGCAGCGCCCTTGCTGAAACCTTTTTTATACGGACGGTCCGTCACCAGGGCATCATAAACATCCGCCACCGAAATGATCCGGGCGAATTTGTGGATATGTTCCCCGGGAGTACCCTTTGGATAGCCGCGTCCATTCATTTTTTCGTGATGCTGCAGCACTCCCCTGAGCACATCGTCAGAGAAACCTCCCCTTTCAGTGAGGATCTTGAAGCCAAACACAGAATGCTGTTTTATGAAGGTAAACTCTTCATCCGTAAGTTTATCCTTTTTATTGAGGATCTCGTCAGGGATGCTTGATTTTCCTATATCGTGGAGAAGCCCTGCCTCTCCCAGCCTCTTAAGCTCATCATGGGGCATTCCCATATTCTTCCCGATGATCATGGCCATGGCCGCCACATCCACACTGTGCTTAAAGGTGTACTCGTCGCTGACCTTGAGCATGTTTATATCAAACGCCACGGCATCGGAGGACATGATGGAATTCATCAGTTCTCCCGCCACATTCTCACTGCTCTGGGCAAAATTTTCATCGGTGGTATTGTCAAAAAGATATTGTATGCCCTGTCCGACCCTTTCCTTGACCTCCTTTGAAAGTTCCATCTTCCGTTTGTCGGGGACAAGGTTCTTCTCGATGACCTGCTGCGCCTGAGGAGAGATCTCAACCTCGCTATCATCTTCTTCCCCCTCGGTGATGTAGACGCTCATTATGCCTTTTTTAAGAAGGCCGTCTATCTCAAAAT
>JAILIO010000078.1 GCA_024695225.1 Lachnospiraceae bacterium | reverse complement strand
TCGGTGTCATACTGAATTACCTCTTCAATGTGGGGGATCTTGAAAAAATGATCGACACAAAGCTTCCCCTGCATGTGGTGGAGAAGAAGATCCCCTACATCGATGAAAACGGTGAACTTATAAAGCCCGAAAGCCCCAACGGATACAAATTCGAGCAGCTGGTGCTGGACATGATCCACACCTTCGACAGCTGCCTGCCCTATGAAGTAGTCAGGGAACATGAATTTGCTCCTGTGAAAAACCCCACCGGCGTGGACTCCGTAGAATCCGCCCAGTCTCTGTGCCTGAAATGCGGGATACAGCTCTGAGAGTCTTATTCCGGAGAACACCTGAATGGACGCCCTCGGGGATGTATGAATGGACGCCTTCAGAAATATCTGAATGAACACCTTCACAAATGTCTGAGTGGGCGCCTTCAGAAAAGCCGCGAAAACAACCCGGCAAACAACTCAGAACTCACATGTAAATAAGCGCCTGACGCCGGTGATAACCTTCAGCTTTGAAAAAACAAACGGGATGGTCCGAAAACCATCCCGTTTTTATATTGAAGAATTCCTTCAGCAAGAGCCGGCGCATCACTTCCCTGTCAGCAGGGAATACGCCTCCTCATATTTTTCAATAGTCTTGTCGACAACGTCCTGAGGCAGCTCATCGCTTCCCTCGTGCTGCTTCAGATAGTCCCTCACATACTGTTTGTCGTAGGAGGGCTGTGAAGCCCCGGGGCAATAACCTTCCACGGGCCAGAACCTGGAGGAATCGGGAGTCAGGACCTCATCTGCCAGGGTCAGTTCCCCGTCCTTGTCAATGCCGAATTCAAACTTCGTATCAGCTATTATTATCCCTCTGCTGAAAGCGTAATCGGCGCACTTTTTGTACACTGCAAGGGTCATGTCCCTGAGACCGGAAGCGTATTTCTCTCCCTTTCCGGGATACTTCTTCTCCAGGATCTCAACTGTCCTTTCATAGGAGATATTCTCGTCGTGCTCTCCGATCTCCGCCTTGGTGCTGGGCGTGTAAAGGATTTCCGGAAGCTTCTCAGACTCCTTAAGACCCTCAGGAAGGCTGATCCCGCAGACCGTGCCGCTCTCCTGATAGCTCTTCCAGCCGCTGCCGGTTATATAGCCCCTCACAATGCACTCCACCGGAAGCATCTCCAGTTTCTTCACCATCATGGTGCGCCCCTCGAATTCCGGGGTCCTGAAGAATTCCGGCATATCCTTCACATCAACGGTTATCATGTGATTTCTTATTACATCCCCGGTAAATCCGAACCAGAATGCCGACATCTGTGTCAGTATCCTGCCCTTCCCGGGGATCGGTGTCTTCAGTATCCTGTCGAATGCCGATATCCTGTCGGTTGCCATCAGCACAAGGGAATCCCCTGTGTCGTAGATCTCTCTGACTTTACCGCTCTGTACTGGTCTGTATGTTTCCATTTCTTCTCCCTCCGGATTTTATCCTCTGCTCCACAGGCTGCTTTCAGCGCCCAGGCATTCTATTGTCTGACAGTGGATAAGCGTACCACTTACATCCGATTGTTGCAAATAAAAAAAGAGTTTGTTATAATTAACTCCCGAAGGTTTGCTATATTTAACTGCTGTGATCCGGTAAGCCGTTATGAACAGATGGACTGTTGCAGACCGGTGATCCGTTATGAGCATATGGACTACTGCAGAACGGTGGTCCGTTATTGGTCGATCAACCGCTATGAACTGATCATTCATTATGACCTATGTTTTGATATATCAGGAAAGGAACAGTTTATGGAATCATTGGGTGAATCCACAGAAGACTACCTGGAGAAGATACTCATGCTGTCGGAGAGAAACGGCAGCGTCCGCTCCATAGATCTGGCAAGGGAACTTCATTTCTCCAAGCCCAGCATCAGCATAGCCATGAAGAAGCTGGTTGACAAGGGCTATGTGATCATGGGGGATGACAAGGAGATCCATCTGACCGAGGCCGGTCACGAGGCCGCAGCACACACCTACGAGCGCCACAAGACCCTGATAAAGCTGCTGACTATCCTCGGGGTGGAACAGGGCACTGCCGAAGAGGACGCCTGCAGGATAGAACACGATATCAGCGATGAAACCTTTGAACGGATAAAAGAATTCGTAAACAAATAAACCACCTCCGCCTGCAGGCAGCATCTTTCCAAAACTGTCTGCAGGCTTTATCTCACCTTTATCAGCAGCAGTTTCCCGGATCTCACTGAAATATATGCTTCCTTCCCGGGCAGCACTTCATTGCTCACGCCGTACTGGTACCCGCTTGTGATCTCAGCGTCGGAGAGAGGATATTTGGCGTTCTCTATTGTGATCCCCTTCGCCTCACCTGTTATGTTCAGCACTGAAAAAAAAGAATACCTGTCAGGGACAACTACCCTTTCACCGGATATCATTTCCATTTCCGAGTAGTCGTCTATTATGCAGCCCTTCATTCCAAGGGAATCCAGGTATTCCAGAAGGTAAACATTTCCCAGGGTATGATCCAGCCTGGCGCCCACAGCGCCTACCAGCAGAAAATCTTCAAACCCCCTTCTGATCCCTTCCTTCACCGCAAAGACCGTGTCCGTATCATCCTTTTCACAAGGGAGCACTATGGTCTCCACATCCATATGTGGGTCTTCGTGGGAATCAAAATCTCCTATTATAAGACCGGGTTTTACATTAAGTCCCTCCATGTGCTTAAGGCCGCTGTCACAGTATATGACATAGTCGTCCGGCAAAAGCTTTTCCCTCAGAAACTCATAATCCCCGATGTCTGCGCCTCCCGCTATGACACACCGTCTGTTTTTATTTTTTTCCATATCTTTCTCTCTGCCTTTCACGGATCTGCGTCTTTGATTCTCTATACCTGTTTCTCTGCCGCTGCTTCTCTGAATCTGTTTCTACGCCTTTTTCTCTGATCCTGTTTATCTGACCCTGCTTTACTGAATTAATATCTCAGGCTCTATCTTACTCCTGCGAGATAATATAAAGCAGGAGACAGCCTAAGCTGTCTCCTGCAGCATCTCTTTCTCAAACCTCACGGTCTGTTTATCCCTCATAAATCACTGAGCCTGACGGTTATGGTGATGGTGGTGAGAGGCTTTTCCGTGACAGGATTCAGATACTCACCCTTGTAGTGCACCGCCAGTTTCAGCTTGTATGTGCCGGTATTCATGGGATCTGAAATGTCATCTGTCAGTATGAATTTATTGTTCACTGCATCGTAACTGATCCTGTCCGAATAGCCCTTCCTTGATTTGGCACTGGGAGCAAAGCTCAACACTTCGACGCCTGCGCCATCCCTGTCTATCTCGTATGTCCTGCTGAACCTTGTGCCTTTCTTTTCAAGGATATTGAAAGCAACCTCTCCGTATCCTGCAGCGTTCCTGCCCAGTTTAAAGGATTTCTCATATTTGACCCCGCTCTGGGACTGGGTAGTCTTAACAGTGACATTTGCATATTTTACGGTGCCATCGCTGAGGGTCAGTTCAAAGCCAAGTTTCTTTGACCCGGGTTTCTGTTCTCCGTCGTAGAATACCAGGATCTTGTGATCGCTCTCCCTGATATAAGCTGAGAAGTCGGAATATACATCGTCTTCATCTTTGGTGATGCCCTCATTCACATTCGTATAATAGGGAGTGAGCGTGGCTGAAGTCACGTAGACATCTCCTAAAGTTCCCGTGATCTTGGGTGTGACTGTGGCAAAGGATATCTCCCTGTTCAGTATATTGATGGCGCCTTTTGCGGAAAGGGATACCTTTGTCTTGTTGGTCACCTGCAGAGTGAAGGTCGCAGTCTTTTTCTGTCCGGGCACCCTGTACTTGAACTTGAAGGTATGAGCGCATTTCCACTTGGGATTTGCATCTATTATGCTCTTGATGCTGACATCGCCGTCATTTAGGCTGTTGAGGCTTATTGTTATCACACCGTCCGAATATGTCTCGCTCTTTATGGCTTCGTCATCCGGAGTGGGGGTTGCCTTTCCGGAATCCACAAACAGCACGCTTGAAGGCACGGTCTGGCTTCCCTTGTATCTCACTCCGATATCCAGGAAATCAAGACTTTCAAGAGTTTCATAGCTGATCTTGAGCTTGTTCTGGGACAGTATCAGAGTGTCAGGGGCATCTTCAACCGTAGATGATATCTTCTGGGTCACATCCAGAGGCTGTGTCCACAGAGGACTTG
>JAILIO010000019.1 GCA_024695225.1 Lachnospiraceae bacterium | reverse complement strand
AGGAGCCCCCTGTCGGAACATATCCTGGAGAGCCTGTCCATATCGCACATCTGACCGTAGAGATGGACCGCCACCACAGCCTTTGTGCGGGGAGTTATGGCTTTCTCCACATTGTCAGGGTCTGTCTGGGAGTCTGGACCGGGTTCTGTAAATACAGGTGTGGCCCCGTTTATGGTTATGCCCATCACGGAAGCGATGTATGCATTTCCCTGGATGATGACTTCATCCCCCGGGCCAATGCCCAAAAGCTTCATTCCTATCCAAAGAGCATCCAGTCCCGAAGCAAGACCTGCGCAATATATATCTTCCCCGTGAAATGCAGAAAACTCTTTTTCAAAAGCTTCCACCTCGGGCCCCAGGATCAAATGACCGGATCTCAGCACCCTGAGGGCAGCTTCATCGTATTCAGCACTGTGCATTTCATAGGCTCTGTCTGTTCTGTTCGCCGGAATATTCAAGGTAAATGACCTCCATTTCCGGAATAGTTTACCACAGGTCAGATAAACTTGAAAGATGTTTGACGGAAACGCGTTGTGAATATATACTATACAAAGCGCCCGGAGCCGGGTGTGTTTTTGGTATGCGGAACCGGCGCAGATACAGGGCTGTATGCCATATCACCGGGCATGCGGATGACAATGGATCATAAAATGCGATTATAGAAAGGATGGGAAAAGTATGGAACTCGTACTGTTGAGACATGGTGAAAGCGCTTGGAATCTGGAGAATAAGTTCACGGGATGGACTGATGTGGATCTGTCCGATACAGGCAGAAAGGAAGCAACGGAGGGCGGACGCCTTCTCAAGGCAGAGGGCTTTGATTTCGATCTCTGCTACACATCCTATCTGAAGAGAGCCATACACACCCTTTATCTTGCACTGGACGAGATGGACAGAGCATGGCTTCCCGTGGTGAAGAGCTGGAAGCTGAATGAGCGTCATTACGGCGCACTTCAGGGACTGAACAAGTCCGAGACAGCTGCCAAATACGGTGAGGATCAGGTCAAGATCTGGAGGCGTTCATTTGACATTCAGCCTCCCGCGCTGGATCCCTCAGACGACAGGAATCCCGCAGGCCTTCCCCAGTACCGCAATGTGGACAAGGCAGAGCTTCCTCTTACAGAGTCACTGAAGGACACCATTGCACGTACGGTGCCTTACTATGAGGAGGAGATCCGTCCCCAGATAAAGGCCGGCAAGCGTGTGATCATAGCTGCTCACGGCAACTCACTTCGCGCTCTTGTAAAATATTTTGAGAACCTTTCCGACGAGGAGATCGCAGGCGTGAACATCCCCACAGGAGTTCCCCTTGTATATACCCTTGACGATGAGCAGAAGCTTGTTTCCAAGAGGTATCTGGGCGATCAGGAAGCTCTCAGGAAAAAGATGGAAAGCGTTGCAAATCAGGGCAAGGCTAAATAATCTTTGAACTTTGGCATGAAGCTTTTAGAGATGCGGAATATCCGTTTGATCGCAAGCGCCCTCATCATCATTCTGATGATGCCTTTGCTGTCCGGCTGTATGAAGGATGAATCTCTTGAGAAATACAAGGAAGAGATGGAACAGTTCTTTATACAGGCCGCAGCCTACAATGACAGCATAAACGCCATAGATCCCCAGGCTGAGGATGCTTCTCAACAGTTCCTCACCGAGATCGACGGTCTCAGGGAACTGATAAACGAGATGGCGGGCTATGAGGTGCCGGGACAGTTCTCTTCCTGTGAGAGCCTTGCAGACGAGGCGGCGGAGAATATGAACACTGCTGCGGAGTACTGGCATCAGGCTTACGGTGAGGACGGCTCCTTTGACGAACAGATGTCAGATACCGCAAAACAGTATTACGAGCGCGCAAACAAAAGGATAAACGCAATACTTGAGATACTCCACGGAAATGTGCCTGAGGATGCCACAGTCATAGAGCAGGAGGCAGTCATAGGAACGGCTGCACTGCAGGATGAGACTGAGACTGCCACAGATCAGGATGATGATCAGGCAGAGGGCAGTACCGCAGCGGCTCCCGGGAGTCAGGACCCGGTTTCTTCCGATGGAGAAGCCGGTGTTACAGATGGAGCGCCGGACAGTGCAGGAGGAAATGCGCCTGCAGCGGCGGAGTCAGGGGCAGTTCCCCCGGCGGAGGTTACAGAATAGAATGCTTGGCTGTGAAGCAATGGTCAAATGCCTTGAAAATGAAGGCGTAAAACATATATTTGGATATCCGGGAGCGGTGATCTGTCCCTTCTTTGACTCTCTTTTGGATTCAGACATCGAGACTGTGCTGGTGAGAACGGAGCAGAATGCCGCCCATGCCGCCAGCGGATACGCAAGGATAAACGGCGGTGTGGGTGTGTGTGTCGCAACCTCCGGCCCCGGAGCTTTGAACCTGCTCACCGGCATTGCCACTGCGTTTGCGGACAGTATACCCCTTGTCTGCATCACCGGTCAGGTGGAATCCGAGCAGATCGGGTCTGATGTCTTTCAGGAGGCAGATGTCACCGGTGCTGCGGAGTCTTTTGTCAAATACAGCTATTATGTGACTGATGCCCGGGAGATCCCCAGGATAATGAAGGAAGCGTTCTATATAGCAGGTTCCGGAAGAAGGGGACCTGTTCTCATAGATATCCCGGTGGATGTGCAGAACACGGAGATCGGTGATATCGAATATCCCGAAAAGGTCCAGCTTCGCACATACAAGCCCACCATAAGCGGTCACGCGGTTCAGATAAAGAAAGTGGCGGGAGTTTTTTCAAAGGCTAAAAGACCGCTGATCTACGCCGGAGGCGGAGTGCACCTGGCGGGGGCAGTGTCACATCTGAGAGATTTTGCAGAGAAGAACGGGATCCCTGTGGTATCCACCATGATGGGACTCTCTGTGATGCCCAGTGATTCACCGCTTTTCTTCGGGATGGTGGGAAATAACGGAGTGCCCTGGGCAAATAAAGCCGTTGCGGAGTCAGATCTGATAATGATGATCGGAGCCAGGGCGGCGGACAGGGCTGTGAGTCAGCCGGAGATAATGGCGGACGGAAAGACTTTGATCCATATCGATGCGGATACAGCGGAGATAGGAAAGAATGCAGTTCCCACCATACCTCTTGTGGGAGATGCCAAAAAGATATTGAAACAGATGGCAGGGGAGGATATAAAGGTCCCTGACACATCGGAATGGCTCAGGACTCTTGAGGGATACAGGGAGTCGATGGGCAGGAAACGGGAGAAGAACAAGGATTATGTGGATGCTGCCGAATTCCTGGAGCTTCTCACATCCTGTATGAAGGAAAAATCCATCATCACAGTGGATGTGGGCCAGAATCAGATATGGGCATGCAATCATGCCAAGGTTAAAGAGGGTACCAGATTCCTCACAAGCGGAGGGATGGGTACCATGGGCTATTCCCTTCCTGCAGCCATAGGGGCCAGGAAAGCATCATCCGGCAGGCAGATCGTATCCATCTGCGGAGACGGGGCCTTTCATATGTGCATGTGTGAGCTTTCCACCATGATGCAGACAAAAGCTCCCGTGAAGGTGGTTGTGCTCAACAATACAAGGCTTGGCATGGTCCGTGAATACCAGCATTATCATTACCATGACAGGCTGAGCGCAGTGGAACTGTCAGGAGGACCGGATATAGGAAAGCTGGCGGAGGCCTACGGCATCAGATATCTGAAACTGGAGAATATGGACGGAGCCCGGGGTGCAGTGGACGAATTCCTCGCAGGAAACGATGCAGCCATAATGGAGTGCATCCTGGACCCTGAGGCACTTGTATAAGGAGGCTGGCGGCTTGAAGAGAATTTATTCCATATCTGTTGAGAACAGATCCGGCGTGCTCGCGAAGATAGCATCCCTCTTCAGACGGCGTGCCTTCAACATCGATTCGCTGGTGGTGGGGGAGACCGGGGAACCCGGAGTGTCCAGTATGACCATCGTGTCCAGCGGTGATGAACACACCCTCACACAGATCGAAAAACAGCTGAACAAGAAACTGGATATCATCAAGGTCAGGACTTTTGCAGAAAACGAGTCGGTGAACTGTGAACTCATGCTGGTGAAGGTGCATTACAGTCAGAACACCAGGCATGAGATAATGGATGTATGCACCATAATGGATGCGAAGATAGTGGATATGTCAAAGAGTCAGATGATCATACAGATGTGTGATTCACCGGACAGGACAAGCCTTTTGATACACATGCTGCAGCCTGTGGGTATAATAGAGGTTGCGCGGACGGGAATGCTGGCTCTTCCCAGGTGCTTTAACTGAGAACATGACAGGCCGGGACAGGTCTGACTGGGGACCGGCGAAAAGTTTTGCCCGGGATCACTTTAACGTAAATTTTTCGGAGATAAACTACAATGAACAATAAAGTCTTACAGCTTTTGGTGGACAATACTTCCGGTGTGCTTTCCAGGATATCCGGTCTCTTTGCCCGCAGAGGATACAATATCGAAAGCATCACAGCCGGAGTCACTGCGGATCCCAAATTCACCAGGATCACCATCGTGACCACGGGAGATGACGAGATCATCGAACAGATCAAAAACCAGGTGGCAAAGCTGGTGGATGTCCGGGATATAAAGGTGCTTGAGCCTTCCGATTCCGTCTACAGGGAACTGGTGCTGGTAAAGGTCAGGGTCTCTGCCGGGGACAGGCAGGGCGTCATCACCATTGCGGATGTATTCAGAGCAAATATAATCGATGTGGGTCCTGAGAGTCTGGTGGTGGAACTCACCGGCAAACAGGACAAGATAGAGGCCTTTATTTCCCTGCTGGACGGATATGAGATCCTGGAACTGGCCAGGACCGGCGTCACAGGGCTTGGAAGAGGTATTTCAAACGTTACCTATCTCGATTAACGAGATCAATTGTTTAAGGAGGATAATTAAAGATGGCAGAGAACAGGATTTTTTACGCGAAGGATTGTGATTCCTCATATCTTGAGGGCAAGAAGATAGCCATAATAGGCTACGGCAGCCAGGGGCATGCACATGCGCTCAACCTCAAGGAATCCGGTATGGATGTCTGTGTTGGACTCTATGAGGGGTCAAAATCATGGAAGAAGGCAGAAGAGCAGGGCGTGACGGTATACACCGCCGCAGAAGCTGCCAAAAAGTCTGATGTCATCATGATCCTTATAAATGATGAGCTTCAGGCAGATATGTACAACAAGGACATCGCTCCCAACCTTAAGGCGGGAGATATGCTCATGTTTGCCCACGGTTTCAACATCCACTACGGATTGATCAAGCCCCCTGCGGATGTGGACGTAACCATGATCGCTCCCAAGGCTCCCGGTCATACTGTGAGATCTGAGTACCAGGAAGGTAAGGGAACTCCCATGCTTGTTGCTGTGCATCAGGATGCAACCGGAAAGGCTCTTGACAAGGCTCTCGCTTATGGAGCAGCCATCGGCGGCGCAAGGGCAGGTATACTGGAGACCACCTTCAAGACCGAGACGGAAACCGATCTCTTCGGTGAGCAGGCCGTTCTCTGCGGCGGTGTCTGCGCTCTTATGCAGGCAGGTTTCGACACCCTTGTGGAAGCAGGTTACGATCCCAGGAACGCATATTTCGAGTGCATACACGAGATGAAGCTGATCGTTGACCTCATTTACCAGTCAGGCTTTGCAGGGATGAGATACTCAATCTCAAATACCGCTGAGTTCGGTGATTATGTCACAGGTCCCAAGCTCGTGACAGAGGAGACCAGGAAATCCATGAAGAAGATCCTCTCCGATATCCAGGACGGCACATTTGCAAGTTACTTCCTTCAGGATATGAAGAACGGCCAGGTGCAGTTCCGCATGATGAGAGAGAAGGCTGCAAATCATTCCTGCGAGAAGGTTGGAGAGCAGATCAGATCACTCTACAGCTGGAACAAGGAAAGCGACAAGCTTATCAACAACTGATACGGGGAGCAGGCCAGCTGACTGACTGGAGAAACAGGATACAGGCAGATAGATCCCGGGGCGTACAGACTGAAGAACCTTGGAAGCGTGCGAACAGATAGATCCCGGGGCAGACAGGCAGTATGAGACAGGATGCCCGGATATCAGGCTGCAGTCGGAGAACAGACCGGAAGACATGCGATCAAAGCAATAAACCTTACAGCTTACAGGCTCCCCGGAGGATACTTCGGGGAGTCGGTTTTTATTTACGGGACAGAAGCATTGAAATGAGAACTTGAATGAAACGGGGCTTTTCCATATCATTCAGACTGTTGTCGCTGAAGTGTGGACTTTGGTGTCGCAGAGGGACTGTCACAGAAGGTTTGTAGCATACGGGACTGTCGCAGAAGGAAGGACGAAAAATGGCAGAAGACAAATTCGTGGCTTATGTATCATCCTACACCATGGGGGAGAGCGAGCCCTACGGTATCAGGACATTTGATGTGGATGTGAAGAACGGCAGGATGACTGCCAAGCAGACCATTCCCATCACCAATTCTTCCTACATATCGATCTCACATAACAGGAAGATCCTTTATTCCATCACGGATATGGGGGTGGAGGCCTATAAGCTGTCTGCGGACGGAAGTCTGACCCAGCTGGGAGGCACAGTCCCCATAAACGGAATGAGGGGATGTTATCTTTCAACCGATTACAATGACAGATTTCTCTTCACCGGGGGATTTCATGACGGAAAGATAACGGTGCTGAAGCTGAAAAGTGACGGGTCCGTCGGGGAGATCACCGACGAGATATTCCACAAAGGCATCGGCTCCATAGGGGAGAGCACCTTCAGACCACATGTGACATGCGTGAAGATGACCAGGGATAATAAATACCTGCTGGCGGCAGATCTGGGCACCGATTATACTTACGTTTACAGATTCCATTCGGATAAGGGGAAACTGGAGCCTGTGGATATCATCAGGAGCGATCAGAATTCCGGCCCCCGCCATATAAAGATCTCCGTGGACGGAAGGTTTGTATATATCGTTCAGGAAAAAAAGAACGCAATAGATGTGTATTCATACGAAGAGAAGAACGGGATCCCGGAATTTGAAAGGATACAGTCCGTATCCACGCTGAACGAGTACCATTCTTCAGTGTGCGCGACCAGCGCCTTAAACCTGTCAAGGGATTGTAATTATATAATCAGTTCAAATGCGGGAGACAATTCGGTGGTGGCCTTCAAGATCGACAGAAACGACGGCACACTCAAGAAAATGTTCTGCCTGCCCATAAGCGGGGAATATCCAAAGGATGCCATTTTGTATCCGGACAATAAACACCTGGTGTCCGTAAACCATGAATCTGAGACCATGACTCTTTTCAAGGTGGATATGGACAAGGGAGTGATAATGATGAACGGGCCTGCCATAAAAGTGCCCAGGCCTAACTGCATAATCATACACAGGATAGGCAGAGGTTCAACTGCCAAAAAATCAGTAAAGGGAGAGGAGATAAACGATGAATAAGATCTATGAGAAACATTTAAAGTGCTTTGAATCCTTCAGAAAGATGATTTCCTTTAAGCCTGAGATCGCCCTTACTCTGGGCTCCGGTCTGGGAAACTTTGCTGACAATGTGGATGTAAAGGAAGAATTGTCCTATGCGGAAATAGATGGGTTCCCCGTGTCCACGGTGCCCGGACATGAGGGGAAGTTCATCTTAGGTTACCTGAAGGATGTGCCGGTGGTCCTTATGAAGGGCAGGGTACATATGTATGAGGGCTATGATGTCTCTGATGTGGTGCTCCCTGCCCGCCTGATGTATATGATGGGGGCAAAGACATTATTTCTCACAAATGCTTCAGGAGGAATAAATCCTGATTTTTACGCCGGCGCATTTATGATGATCAAAGACCATATCTCCTTATTTGTGAGGAATCCTCTGGTGGGACCAAACGATGAAAGACTGGGGATCAGATTCCCGGATATGACTCATGTGTACGACGAGGGATTGCAGGATGTGATAAGGAAAGTGGCAAAGGAAAATGATATAGAACTGTTTGAAGGCGTCTATGCCCAACTCTCCGGCCCCAGCTTTGAGACCCCTGCGGAGATCAGGATGCTCAGGACTCTTGGGATCGACGCGGTGGGAATGAGCACCGTGGTGGAAGCCATAGCAGCAAGACATGTGGGGATGAAGGTGTGTGGCCTGTCCTGTGTTGCAAATCTGGCTGCGGGTATGAATACAGCTCCCCTGACCCATGATGAAGTACAGGAGGCCGCAAATAAGGCCGCTCCCAGATTCACAAAGCTTGTGACCGAGTCCATTTCAGAGATGTACAAGGCCATGAAGGAGTGAAGGTTCTTATTTCCGGAGAAAGTATGTGGGGAAGTCCAATACGGTGGTGCATCGTAAAAGCAGATAAGCACCGGGAATGAGGTCTGTATCATGACCGGGTACAAAACCGGAAATGCAAGCACCTTGACATGAAAGTGTGGTTTTAGTGGGAAGTTCTGTGAGGAACAGAAAGGCAGACTGAGTATGATAAAAAAATTTATAAACGCCAGGCTGATCACTATGGAAGGGAAACCGGAGGTGATAGAAAACGGCACCGTCATAGTGAAGGATGACAAGATCCTGTTCGCAGGCAAGGGGGAGGATGCGTCAAAAGCTTATGACGGAGATGCGGACATTGAAAACGACTGCAAAGGGAATATCCTTATGCCCGGTTTCAAGAATGCCCATACTCACACAGCCATGACCCTTATGCGTTCATATGCCGACGGGCTGCCGCTGCAGGACTGGCTCACACAGAAGATATTTCCGCTGGAAGCAAAATTTACCGGAGAACAGATATACACATTTACAAAACTTGGGATCCTGGAATATCTCACCAGCGGGATAACCGCCTGCTTTGACATGTATCTGGCACCGGAGGAAACGGCAAGAGCCTGTTCGGATATGGGATTCAGGTGTGTGCAGTGCGGCAATGTCAACAATTTTTCATCTTCGGTGGAAAATATGGAGAGACTTTACGACAGCCTGAACAACAGCGATCCTCTGAATTCATATATACTGGGATGCCATGCGGAGTACACCTGCAGCGAGGAACTGCTGAAGGATATCGCCTCCCTTGCGGAAAAGAAAAAAGCTCCGGTGTTTTTGCACGCAAATGAGACGAAGAAGGAAGTCGATGAGTGTGAAGAGCGCCATGGAAAGAAAGTCATCACATATCTGGATTCCCTGGGGCTTTTTAACTACGGAGGCGGCATATATCACGGTGTCCATGTGACCGATGAAGAGATGGATATCCTGGAGAAGAAAAACATCTCCGTGGTGCTGAATCCCGGCTCCAACACAAAACTTGCAAGCGGTATAGCACCGGTTACCGAATACCTGAAGAGGGGCATCAATACGGCCCTCGGGACGGACGGCCCCTCCAGCAACAATTGTCTGGATATGTTCAGGGAAATGTTTTTGGCAACCGGACTGTCCAAACTGAGGGATGGGAATGCATCTGCAGTGCCTGCGGAAGAGGTGCTTAAAATGGCCACGGTAAACGGTTCTGACTGCATGGGTCTTGAAAACGCCAGAACTCTCACTGCCGGTCAACAGGCGGATATGGTGATGCTGGATATGCATGCGCCCAATATGAGACCTGTAAATGATGTTCTGTCAAATATAGTCTACAGCGGTTCCAAATCAAACGTGCTGATGACTATGGTTGCAGGACGGATACTGTATGAAAGCGGAGAATTTCCTCACTGTGACAAGGAGAAGATATACAGTGAGGCAGAAAATATACAAAAGGAGCTTGGTCTGCTGTAATGAGTCTTTCACCCCTTGTTGTTTTTATCATCATTATTTTTTCCGTTGTTGCGATCCTGGGGATCCGGGCAGGGGGAAAAGAAGAGAAGGTGGCCCTTAAAGAGATCAGGCTTTATTTTGGGCATGTGGGAAAGCGAAAAGCTTATCTTGCTAAGAGCAAGGCCGTGCGGGCGGTTTATGAGATGCTGGGCAATGAAGATGATATCGACGATATCACCTGGGAAGACCTGAAGCTTGACGAGATATATACACTGTTAAACCATTCCGAAAGCTGTGCCGGTGAACAGTATCTCTATTACCGTTTAAGGCATGTAGCGTGCAGGGAGGGGGAATATATATCCCCCGGAGTCTGGCTTGACGAGAAGGAAAAGGCCTATGCTTTTCTGCTGGCAGCCAGGAGACTGGGGCATCTGAAGAACCAGACTCTCAAAGAATTTCTGGACACCATGTCCGAACATCCCGGAGTAAATACCCTCTGGTATATCCTTTTAGACCTGTTCATGGTGGCATCTTTTATTTACATGATCTTTGTGCCTTCCTACGGCGTGGTGATGTTTCTGGGATCCGTCTTTATTTCCGTGATACACGGAAGCCTGGCCCACAGGGATCTGTCGCCGTATCTGTCAGGGATGGCTTTTGTAAGGAGACTTTCGGACGCCACGAGGATCAGTCTGGGAATACTTCCCAAAGCCTATAATAAAATAAGAACTGATCTTGAGAAATATCTGTCCGGGTTTAATGCATTCTACAGGGTGTCCTCCGTCTTAGGCGCCGGGGACGGCAGCATGTCCTTTGGGGCTGTGGAAGTTTTGATGAGCTATGTCAGAATGCTGACCGGTATCGATGTCTTTGCGTTTTCTGCATCTGCCAGGGAACTGAACAAGATAAAAGATGATGTGATGGATGCATTCCTCTTGTTTGGAAAGATCGAGTCTGATGTGTCTGCCGCATCCTTCAGGCTTTGGCTTGGAGAAAAAGGCTGTGTTCCGGAGTTTGAGGAGGGGGCGCCGCTGCAGATAAAGAATCTGTTTCATCCCCTTCTGGAAAACCCGGTGAGTAATGATATCACAACCGATGGATGCGTGCTCCTCACAGGGGCAAATGCCTCAGGAAAGTCCACATTTCTAAGAGCCTTAGCCCTGGCCACCATACTGGGGCAGACCATGGGGACAGTTCCCGCCGGGTCCTACAAGGCACAGCGGTTCAGGGTCATGTCGTCCATGACGGTGTCTGACGACCTGCTTAAAGGAGACAGCTATTACGTCGCAGAAGTGAAAGCGGTGAAGAGGATCCTGGATGCGGCGGGGAAAGAAGGAAGCAGGGCTGCAGGTGGAGAAAGTGTGAACGCGGATTCCGGAAGCAGGGCTGCAGGTGGAGAGAGTGTGACTGCGGATTCCGGAAGCAGGGCTGCATCCACAAAGGAAAAGTACAGGCTCATGTGCTTTTTGGATGAGGTCCTCCGGGGTACCAACACACCGGAGAGGATATCAGCCGGGACTTCCATCCTGAGGTATCTGAGTGACCGGGGAGTCCTCTGTTTTGCCGCAACTCACGATCTGGAAATGACCCAGCTCCTGTCCGGAGTATATGAGGATTATTATTTTTCGGAACTTGCAGGGGAGGATTCCTTTACATTTGAATACAAGATAAGACCCGGGGTCAGCCGGGAGAGAAACGCGATACGTCTTCTGTCCATAATGGGATTTGACACTGAGGTCACAGACCGGGCAGGTCAGATGGCAGAACACTTTATCGAGACCGGAAAGTGGGAAAAAGAGGTCCCTGCGGGCTGATAGAGTGAGGTCGTGATCATAAACTGAAAAAAAGATACAGTGAGGTCGTGATCCTGATAGGAGTGACAGATACAGCGTGGTCATGTTCATAAACGGAGAAATAGATACGGTGTTGTCATGATCATAAACTGAAAAACGGATTTACACGGAGAATTGGATAAATGAAACCTGAGGTGGTATTATATACAGACGGTTCATCCCGGGGGAATCCCGGGCCCGGTGGATATGGGTCCGTGCTTATTTACGTGGGGGCAGATGGCAGTGAGCATATAAAAGAACTGTCCGACGGGGAGAAAGAGACCACAAACAACCGCATGGAACTCATGGGCGTGATAGCCGGGATGGAAGCGCTGAATAAACCCTGCACTGTAAAGGTGCACACGGATTCCAAATATGTATCTGACGCGTTCAACCAGCACTGGATAGACAAATGGAAGAGAAACGGCTGGCAGACAGCGGGGAAGAAGCCGGTGCTGAACCGTGATCTCTGGGACCGGCTGCTGAAGGCGATGGAGCCCCACGATGTGACATTTATCTGGGTCAAGGGGCATGCGGGAAATAAGTACAATGAAAGATGCGATGAGCTGGCGACCGGCGCAGCCGACAGATGCAGCGCAGAGTGAGGGAAAACAGACTGTAAGACCTGAAAACAGCAGTGAGTGTATCTGTATCGTATTCAGGCAGGATGAGAATGAGATATTGACGGGATAATTATAAAGCAGTTCAGGATAGGATGTGGAAACAAATGGAAGAGATCAGGATAAAATATCTTTCAAGCAAGATAGATAAGATAAAGGCTCCGGACAAGAAGTCCGACTGGATAGATCTGAGGGCTGCCCAGGATGTGACAATGAGCGCAGGTGAGTACCGGCTGATACCTCTGGGGGTTGCCATGGAACTGCCGGAAGGATATGAAGCCCATGTGGCTCCCCGCAGTTCGACTTTCAAGAATTTCGGGATCATCATGCCAAACTCCGTCGGAGTGATAGACAGGTCCTTCTGCGGTGATAATGATGAATGGTGCATGCCCGCATTTGCCCTCAGAGACACCGAGATCAGGGTGAACGACAGGATCTGCCAGTTCAGGATAGAGAAGAACCAGCCTGCAATAGGATTTGTCGAGGTTGAGAGCCTTGGAAATCCCGACAGGAGCGGTTTCGGGAGCACCGGGAAGAACTGAATGAAAGGGACAGGCGGAATATTTTAAGTCAACATACATTTAAAAAGAGAGGGATATCATGGCAGACAACAGGAATGTGAAAATAAGGACCAGATTTGCGCCTTCACCCACAGGGCGCATGCATGTTGGGAATCTCAGGACCGCGCTCTATGCATGGCTGATAGCAAGGCATGAGGACGGGGATTTTATCCTCAGGATCGAGGACACTGACCAGGAGAGAAAGATGGAAGGGGCTGAGGACCTTATTTACAGAAGCCTCCGGGATTCAGGACTCAATTGGGACGAAGGGCCGGACCTGGGCGGAGATGTGGGACCTTATGTCCAGAGCGAAAGGGTCAGGGACGGGCTCTATATGAAATACGCCAGGGAACTTATTGACAAGGGTGAGGCGTATTACTGTTTCTGTTCAAAGGAGAGACTGGAAAGTCTGAAGACGGTCATAGAGGGCAAGGAAGTCAGCATGTATGACAAGCACTGCCTGTCCCTTACGCCGGAGGAGATACAGGAGAAGCTGGATGCGGGAGTGCCTTATGTGATCCGGCAGAACAATCCCCGCACAGGGACCACCACCTTCGAGGACGAGATCTACGGGGAGATCTCCGTGGAAAATGAAGAACTGGACGATATGATCCTGATAAAGAGCGATGGTTATCCCACCTACAATTTTGCAAATGTTGTGGACGATCATCTCATGGGGATAACCCACGTGGTCAGAGGCAATGAATATCTTTCTTCATCACCAAGGTATAACAGGCTTTACGAAGCCTTTGGATGGGAGATTCCGAAGTATGTCCACTGTCCGCTGATAACGGATGAGGATCATCACAAACTGTCCAAGCGTTCCGGTCATTCATCCTTTGAGGATCTGATCGATCAGGGATTCCTTGCGGAGGCGGTTGTGAATTTCGTGGCCCTTCTGGGCTGGAGTCCTGAAGGGGAGCGGGAGATATTCTCTCTGGAAGAACTGGCGAAGGAATTTGATTATATGAGGATCTCCAAGTCTCCGGCAGTTTTTGATTTCACGAAACTTCGCTGGATGAACGGGGAATATCTGAAGGCCATGGATCCCGAGGAGTTCTTTAAAATGGCTGAGCCCTATCTTAAGGATGCGCTGGGGGAGGGATTTGATCTGAAGCGGATCGCGTCAATGGTGCAGACGAGGATAGAGGTCTTCCCTGATATCACGGACATGGTCAGCTTTTTCAGGGAACTGCCGGAATACGAAGAGGATCTTTATTTTAACAAGAAAATGAAGACAAACCCTGAGGCAGCGCTGTGTGTGCTGAAAGATATGAAACCTGTGATCGAAGGGGCGGAAACATTTACCTCTGAAGCACTGTTTGAGGAAATAAAAAAGTATGCGGAAGAGAAGGGCTTCAAGACAGGATATGTGATCTGGCCTTTGAGGATCGCAGTGTCGGGAAAGGGAGTGACCCCGGCAGGCGCCACGGACATCATGGAGATCATTGGCAAAGAAGAGTCTCTTTCAAGGATCGACAAGGGTATCGCAATGCTTGAAAAATAAAGATTGTGGCAAGCATTTATTTGTGCAATATATGTGTGGCAGGAAAACAGACAATGAAGTTATTTCAGGACTTTATTGTCTGTTTTTAAGATAAAGATATCTGTGTAAAAGGATTTTGCTGTCTGTAATTTATGATAAAGGGCGACTATGGAAACATGTTTTTTGTCAGTTATTAAGAGAAAAGGGTAGCTGTGGAAACATATTTTGTTATCAGTTATCAGGATAAGGGGGGCATCTATGGTAAAGATCCTGCTTGTGGAAGATGAAAAAGCGGTGAGGCTTTTGACAAAGGCGAAGCTGAAAGGAAAATATGATATCATTGAGGCTGTCGACGGACTGGATGCCCTGGAAAAGCTGGACGAAACAAAGGTGGATCTGATGATCGTCGACATCATGATGCCCAGGATGGACGGATTTGAATTTGTAAAAGAAGTACGTGAAAGTGAAGACAACACTCCCGTGATCATGCTGACTGCCATGGACAGTTTCGCCCATAAAAAAAGGGGCTATGACCTTTGCATTGACGAGTATCTGACAAAGCCGATAAATTACGAGGAACTGACATGGCATATCGAGGCGATCCTGAGAAGGTCTCAGATCAATTCGGAAAATCAGATCGTCATAGGGGATTTTGTCATAGATGAAAATGGGATGAAGGCTTCCTGGAAAGGAAAGGATCTGGGATTTACACAGACGGAATTCAAACTGGTATATAAGCTTTTGTCATATCCGCAGGTCATATTTACAAAGCAACAGATAATGGATGACATATGGGGCTACGAGACGGATGCAGATTATAATTCCATAAAGACATACATCAACCGGATCCGGCATAAGCTTGAGGGATGTGATGTGTTTGAGATCGTGTCAGTCAGGGGTGTCGGATACAAAGCGGTCATATTTGAA
>JAILIO010000290.1 GCA_024695225.1 Lachnospiraceae bacterium | reverse complement strand
TGCCGGTGATACCCACATGGGATATGGAGCCGGACCACATGATCTCACTCATAGCCTCGTAATCATCAGGTTTCTCAACGCCTACGGGGCCGTATTTGATGATATTCCTGAAAAGACCTTCGGCAAACTCGTCAGACAGGTGATTTCCCAGGATGGTGGTGAAGTAGCGCTCAGCGGTGTGCATGAAGATATCCGCCGCGCCGGCTGCGATCTGATATTTGGGCAGAGACATTGTGATCTCAGGGTTCATAACTGTGAAACGGCAGCGGTTAAAGTCTGTGTTTATTCCCCTCTTGGTATTGGGCTCGATCTCGTCGTTTGTGATAACAGCGGAATCAGAGGTCTCAGACCCCGCAGCGGAAATAGTCAGCACAGAACCTATGGGCATGCTCTTTGTAAGAGGCACCTTTCTGAGCCAGAAATCCCAGACATCCACTTCGGGATTGGCAACAGCATGGGCCACAGCCTTTGCAGTATCGTGCACGGAGCCCCCGCCCACTGCTATGATGAAATCGGCCTTGAAATCAATGGCTTTTGCCGCCATCTTTCTCACAAGGGAGAGCCTGGGGTTGGGAACCACCCCGCCCATGAAGTCCGATGCAACGCCGGCGCTGTCAAGGCTTTCTTTCACCTTGTCTAAAAGTCCGGATTTCTTTGCAGAATTTCCTCCGTAGACCACAAACGCCCTGGTCCCGCCGAACTCCTTAACCAGGTTTCCGGTCTGTTTTTCGGTGTCCTTCCCGAACACGATCTTTGTGGGTGCGTAGTAGGTAAAATCTCTCATACTTTTTCTCCTTTTCTGATACTCACCTTATCGTCAGCAGCTGCAGGGCTGCTTAAACACTGGTTTGCAAGATAAATAACACAGGTTGTTATTTGTATGACCGCCGGGATCCTGCCACATATTCACTGATTTTCGTTGTCAAACTCCAGAAGCCTGCGGGTCCTGTCCTCCGCGATCACCGGATCTATCAGCATATCCAGTTCTCCGTTCATTATATCGTCTATCCTGTAAACTGTCAGGTGTATTCTGTGGTCCGTAACCCTTCCCTGTGGGAAATTATAGGTCCTTATTTTCTCTGACCTGTCGCCGGAACCCACCTGTTTCTTCCTGTCCGCGGATTCCCTGTCCCTGGCAAGCTGGGTCTCAAGGGCGTAAAGCTTGGTCCTGAGGAGGGCAAAGGCCTTTTCCTTGTTCTGTATCTGGGACTTCTCGGTCTGACTGTAAATAACTATGCCCGTGGGATAATGGGTGAGCCTCACGGCAGAATCGGTGGTATTCACGCACTGTCCCCCGTTTCCGGAAGCCCTCATCACATCGATCCTGATGTCCTTTTCATCGATCGTGACATCCACAGGCTCCGCTTCGGGCATGACAGCCACGGTTGCAGCGGAGGTGTGTATCCGGCCCTGGGACTCCGTCTCAGGCACCCTCTGAACCCTGTGCACGCCGCTCTCATATTTCAGAACGGAGTAGGCGCCTCTGCCGCGGATCAGGAAACTTACGTTCTTTATCCCTCCGACACCGGTCTCCTCCAGTTCCGTAAGCTCGCTGGACCAGCCCCGTCTCTCTATGTATCTGCTGTACATCCGGTACAGGTCCGAGGCGAAAAGGGCTGCCTCCTCCCCTCCTGTGCCGGCCCTTATTTCCATGACCACATTTCTTTCGTCGTTGGGGTCTCCGGGGAGCATCAGTATCTTAAGCTGATTCTCCATCTCGCCGATCTCTTCGGCGGCTGAGGAGAGTTCTTCCCTGGCAAGCTCCTTCATTTCCCTGTCGCTCTCATTTTCCAGGATATCCCTGGCCTCGGCGGCGCTGTTCTCCGTGTCCTTGTACCGCACGTAGAGCTCGGCGATCTCAATTATGGAACTTCGCTCCTTCATAAGGGAGGAATACCTGCCGGAATCCGAGGCCACTTCCGGTTCCATAAGCTCACGCTCCAGGTCTTCAAGCTTGTGTTCTATGCCGTCTAAACGGTTTCTTATGAGGTCACTCAGCATCTGACCCCTCCACAGAAATCTTCCTGCGGGCCGAAACCACCCTGTCGTTGCCGGAATAGTCCCTGGTGACAGTGATATCAACAAATCCGTTCTGTTCCAGAAGCTCCCGGACCTGCTGTGCCTGGTCATAGCCGATCTCCAAAAGGAGCTGGGCTCCGCCCTTGAGGAAATAAGGGGCTTCGCTTATGATCCTGCGATAGAGATCAAGGCCGTCCTCTCCGCCGTCAAGGGCTTCGCGGGGCTCATAATCCCTGACTTCAGGCATGAGACCTGCAATATCGCCGCTCTTTATGTATGGCGGGTTTGCGGTTATCATTTCAAAATATGACTTGTATTTTTCCCTGTCCAGGGCGTCAAAGAGATCCCCCTTGAGCCAGGTAACGCGGCCATTTTCAACCAGATCCTCGGAATTCTTTCCCGCAGTCTCAAGGGCGATGTCTGAGATATCCGTTCCCACGCCGTTTGTCTCGTTTGAATAACGCAGAAGGGAAATAAGCACGCACCCGGTGCCTGTGCAGAGATCCAGGACATTTGCCCCGCTTTCCAGTGTCTTCATGGCCTCTTCCACCAGTATCTCGGTGTCAAACCTGGGTATGAGCACCCCGGGGGTCACGGTGAAATCAAATCCCATAAAGGGGGCTGCCCCCACCACAAGCTGTAAAGGTTCCCTGGTGGCTCTGCGTCCCACCAGTTCCATAAACTTTTCCCTGGTGACATTGGCTACGGGTTCATCACCGCTCAGGAGAAGATCCTCCCTGCCAAGACCCGTCACCTGCTTCAGGAGCAC
>JAILIO010000268.1 GCA_024695225.1 Lachnospiraceae bacterium | reverse complement strand
CGGAGGCACATCCTCTCCGTTCACCAGTTCGTCAAAGGTGTATTTGGCGCCAATATAAACACCGTCGAAATCCTGTATTATATATTTAAAATCGTTTTCCATTCATTATCCTTTCGGGCATTCATTGTCGGGGGCACACTGTCTCTCCCGGTCAGGAAGCGGACCCGTCTGTCTTTTCCAGATGGGCTATCCTGTTTCCGGACATGCGCTGGGCATCCCTTATATAAGACTCATCAAAACCTGTCTTCTCCGCAAGAGCTGCCATATCCGCATCCCTTCCGGTCTCTTCAAAGTAGGCTGTGGCGGCATCTGCCACTTCATTCACCTGATCTGCGATCTTTCCTGCGCTCTCTCTTTCCCTGCCCTCTTCCTCTATCAGATCCTCCATGGCGTTCATGATCATTCTAACCAGAGCGCTTTCAGCTTCCTCCCTGTCAGAAAAGGGCGCCAAAAGTTTAACCCCCTCCACAAGAGCCTCATTTCCCTGGCTCACAAGTTCCTCCACCGGGACTCCCTGATCCAGATAAAGCCTGGAGATGTCCACTACATCCGGCAGGAAATCATTTGCAAGTGTCTTCTGCGCGGACACATCCCCGGCCATGGAATTCAGAAAGGCAGCCTCCCTTTCCCCGGGGGTCAGCCTCTCTATCTGAGCTATCTCTTCCTTATATATTTCAAATACATTTATACCGTCACTGTCCATCGCTCCACTGCCCCGTATAATCGCCTATCTTTACATGTTTATGTGTATACAGATGTTCCTCACAGTATTCGTAATTGCCCTCACATTTAGAACAGAACCGGAACTGCATATTGGGAGAATCAGCCTCCGTCCGTCCGCAGATGGCGCATTTGTGCTTGGTGATCCCGGACATTCCGGAAGACACTCCTTGCCTGAACCTTCTGGCGTTATTCATGTTCTTCACATTCTGCTTTATGCCTCCCGGTCTGATGACTCCACGGCTCTTCAGCCAGTAGATCAGGAAATTCAAAAGGGAGGCTGCCATGGCTATGGCTATCTGCCATATCCCCGAAGATATATAAGAAATCCCCTGATACAGAAGAAATACTGCATATATTATTCCAAGCCACTTGACCTTCAGGGGGATGATGAACATGAACAGCACCACGGAATCCGGGAAGGTTGCGGCATAGGCGAGAAAGATGGACATATTCACATAGTATGTGCTGAAAAATCCGGCGCTCACCATAAAATACTTTGCAACAGATTCGGATGTTCCGATCCCGGGATACACCAAATAGGATATGCCCAGCATAAGGAATGCTCCTGCTATGGTGAAGAGAAATCCCAGAAACATATATACATTATAATTGTATGTACCCCACACCCTCTCAAGCTGGGTGCCTATGGAAAAATAGAAAAACAGCATTATCAGTGTAAATATAAAGTTTGAAGAGCTGGGTGGCACTATCACCCAGGTCAGAAGTCTCCATATCTGCCCGTGTAATATGGCATAAGGATTCAGGGTGAGATAATTGATAAAGGCAGGATTTATCATTTCTATAATGTACCCTGCCACATAGCAGAGTATCAAAACCCCTGTGAGATTTCTTATGGCATATTTCCCAAATCTGCGTTCAAATCCACTCATATATGATATTCCCTCCTAAAACCCTGTTCACATTACGGCACATTATAATAAAATGATCGCCAAAAGTAAAATTGAGTACGGTTTGATTTTTGTTTCTGTCTGTAATATTATGCAATGTTGATGCATCTAATGCATTTAAATGTTCTTAAACGCAGGAGGGATATATAATGCCAAAAGGCAATAAAGACAACTATTCTCTCGGAATAGATATAGGATCCACAACCGTAAAGGTGGCGCTTATGAGTCCCGAAGGAGATCTGATCTTCTCCGATTATAAACGCCATTATGCAAATATAAAGGAAACTTTTTCACAGCTCATACAGGAAGCCTTCCAAAAAGCCGGAAATGTCACAGTGAACCCTGTGATCACAGGTTCCGGAGGGCTCACACTCGCCACCTGCCTGGGGATCCCCTTTGTCCAGGAAGTGATCGCTGTGTCCACGGCTCTCAGAAAACTGGCCCCTTCTACGGATGTGGCCATAGAGCTTGGAGGCGAGGACGCAAAGATCATCTATTTTGAAGACGGCAATGTGGAACAGCGAATGAACGGCATCTGCGCAGGAGGCACGGGATCCTTCATAGACCAGATGGCCTCCCTTCTCCACACGGATGCGGCAGGTCTGAATGAATATGCAAAGGATTACACCTCCCTGTACAATATAGCCGCGCGCTGCGGTGTTTTTGCAAAATCAGACATACAGCCCCTTATAAATGAAGGCGCATCCAGGGAAGATCTGTCCGCTTCCATCTTTCAGGCTGTGGTGAACCAGACCATATCAGGCCTTGCCTGCGGCAAACCTATAAGGGGACATGTGGCATTTCTCGGAGGGCCTCTCCACTTTCTCACGGAACTGAGAACAGCCTTCATAAGAACTCTCAAACTGGATGATGAGCACACCATCATACCCGAAGGCTCCCATCTCTTTGCCGCCATGGGATCTGCCATGAATTCAGACCCTTCAGTGGAAATGACTCTGTCAGATCTTATAGCAAAGCTCTCGGGAGATCTTCATATGCAGTTTGAGGTTGAGCGTATGGAGCCCTTATTTCCGTCTGAGGAGTCCTACAGGGAGTTTAAAACCCGCCATGAAAAGGCAAAGGTCAAGCGGGGAGATATCAGGAACTGCCACGGGAACGTGTTTCTCGGCATCGACGCAGGATCCACCACCACGAAGACCGCAGTCACAGACGAGAACGGAACCCTTCTGTATTCCTTTTATTCAAGCAACAACGGGTCCCCTCTCAAAACTGCCATCGCTTCCATAAAGGAGATCTACAGCCTTCTTCCCCCGGATGCCCATATAATGCGGGCCTGCTCCACCGGATACGGAGAAGCGCTTATGAAGGCAGCTTTCATGCTGGACGAAGGGGAAGTTGAGACCATAGCCCACTACACCGCCGCAGCCTTTTTTGATCCGGATGTGGACTGCATACTGGATATCGGCGGTCAGGACATGAAATGCATCAGGATAAAGAACCAGGCGGTTGACAGCGTGCAGCTGAACGAAGCCTGCTCCTCCGGGTGCGGCTCCTTCCTGGAAACCTTTGCGAAATCCCTGAACATGTCTGTAGAAGAGTTTGCAGACGCCGCCCTCTTTGCAAAGCATCCCATAGATCTCGGAACCCGCTGCACGGTTTTCATGAATTCAAAGGTGAAACAGGCCCAGAAGGAAGGCGCAGAAGTTTCCGACATCTCTGCGGGCCTTGCCTATTCCGTCATAAAGAATGCTCTTTTCAAGGTGATAAAGGTTTCTGATGCCTCCGAGCTTGGCCGGAACATCGTGGTCCAGGGAGGAACCTTCTACAACGATGCAGTTCTACGCTCATTTGAACACATCGCCGACTGTGAAGCCATAAGGCCTGATATAGCAGGCATAATGGGAGCCTTCGGAGCTGCGCTGATCGCAAGGGACCACTACGAACAGGGATCTGTTTCCTCCATGCTAAGCCTTGAGCAGATAAATAATCTCCGGTTCGAGACCAGTCTAACCAAATGCAAGGGCTGCACCAACAGCTGCCGCCTCACCATAAACCGTTTCACCGGCGGACGCCAGTATATATCAGGCAACAGATGCGAAAGAGGACTGGGACGTCAGAAGAAAGAAAACTCTGTCCCCAATCTGTACGAATACAAGCTGAAGAGACTCTTCTCCTACGAACCTTTAAGCCCTGAAAACGCTCCCAGAGGAACAGTGGGCATTCCCAGAGTCCTCAACATGTATGAAAACTATCCTTTCTGGTATACCTTCTTTACAAAACTGGGTTACAGGGTGATCCTGTCCCCGCCTTCCACCAGAAAGATATACGAGCTTGGCATAGAATCCATTCCCAGCGAATCGGAGTGCTATCCCGCAAAACTGGCTCACGGTCATATAGAATGGCTGATAGCGCAGAAAGCTGATTTTATTTTTTACCCTTCTGTGTTTTATGAGAAATTTGAGACAAAGGGCGCCACAAACCACTACAACTGCCCTGTTGTCACATCCTACTCGGAAAACATCAAAAACAATGTGGAATCTGTGACCGATGGAAAGGTTTCACTCCGGAATCCTTTCATCGCCTTCACTGACCTTAAAGTTGTGACCCAGGGACTTTTGAACGAATTCAAGGAGCTTCCCGAGAAAGAGATAATAAAAGCCTGCTCCGAAGCCTGGGAAGAAATGGAAGCTGTCCGGTCCGACATCCGAGCAAAGGGCGAAAAGACCCTGAAATATATGGAGGAAAACCATGTCCACGGGATCGTACTCCTGGGACGTCCGTATCATATAGATCCTGAGATCAATCACGGGATCCCGGAACTCATAAATTCATACGGACTGGCAGTGCTGTCCGAAGACTCCGTGGCACATCTGGGACATCCGGACCGGCCTCTCATAGTATCAGACCAGTGGGTATACCATTCCAGGATGTATGCGGCTGCAGCTTTTGTCCGCACAAGGGACGATCTGGATGTCATCCAGCTCAACTCCTTCGGCTGCGGTCTGGACGCGGTCACCACGGACCAGGTGTCCGACATCCTCACAGGATCGGAAAAGATATACACCTGTCTCAAGATAGATGAGGTAAACAACCTGGGGGCTGCCCGTATAAGGGTGCGCTCGCTTCTGGCTGCCATCAGGATCCGGAGCAAAAAAACCGAAAAAAGGGTCATCCGCCCCACAAACATTGAAAAAGTGCCCTTCACTGAGGAGATGCGGAAGGATTATTCCATACTGGTGCCCCAGCTGTCCCCCATCCACATGGACGTGATCATCCCCGCCATGGCTTCCTGCGGTTACAATCTCCATGTGCTCTCTAACGAGAACCGGGATGCGGTGAACGCAGGACTTAAATATGTAAATAACGACGCCTGTTATCCATCTCTCATCACCATAGGTCAGATAATGGACGCCCTGAACAGCGGAGAATTCGACCTGGACCGAACCGCAGTCATAATGACCCAGACCGGCGGAGGATGCAGAGCCACAAACTATGTAGGGTTTATAAGGCGCGCGCTCAGAAAAGCCGGAATGGAACAGATCCCTGTGATCGCCCTGAGCATGCAGGGTATCGAAACAAACCCGGGGTTCAAACTGAACCTGAAGATGCTGGTGCACGCCTGCTTCGGCGCAGTATTCGGGGACATCTTCGAGAGATGCGTATACAGGATGCGCCCTTACGAGATCACTCCGGGTTCGGTGGATGAGATGCATGAAAAATGGAAAAATAAATGCATTGAGTTTCTGACTTCAAAAAGTGTAAGCCTTAGAAAATTTAAATCTATGTGCCGGGAAATGATAAACGACTTTGACAGCATTCCCATACACGAAGAAAACAGAAAGCCACGTGTTGGCGTAGTCGGAGAGATCCTGGTGAAATATGCCCCCATGGCAAACAATCATCTGGTGGAACTTCTTGAAAAAGAAGGGGCCGAGGCAGTGGTACCGGACATTTTGGATTTTATGCTCTACTGCTTTTACAACCAGATCTATAAAGCTGACAACCTGGGTACAAGTCTGAAGACCGCCGCGGTTTGCAGAGCAGGGATACTTCTGATAGAGACCCTGAGGGGCACTGCGGTGAAAGCCTTCAAAAAGAGCCGTCACTTTGAGCCTCCCCAGTCCATATACAAGACTGCCTCCATGGCCAGTCCCATAGTGTCCATCGGAAACCAGACCGGCGAAGGATGGTTCCTTACGGGAGAAATGGCCGAACTCATGGAATCAGGTGTCAGAAACATAATCTGCATACAGCCCTTCGGATGCCTGCCAAACCATGTGGTGGGAAAAGGCGTGATAAAAGAGGTTCGGAGGCACTACCCCGGTTCCAACATCGTCGCCATAGACTACGATCCGGGAGCCAGCGAGGTCAACCAGCTGAACCGGATCAAACTTATGCTGTCCACAGCCATAGGAAATGAGAAAAAAGATCCAAAAGAAAACGACCCTTCCGCCAAGGGTGACGAAAGGACCGTTGCATAAACGATTCAAAATTGTGTGGCCGGCTGAAGCGTCTTATCCGCTGAAGCCGGTTGCTTTGTATTCATAACCAGGAAAGATCAGTAGTAGGAACGTTCCACCTTTTTGTTCAGAAACCTGATGTCATTTTCCTGATTCTCACAGAGGGGCTTTATGGCTTCATCTGCTCTCTCTTTTTGAAGGGCGTTCACACAGAAGATGCATTTTTCCCTCTTGTCTCCGGAGAACAGTTTGGGCTTCACCCAGGTTATAAAATAAGAAACCCCGTTCTTCAGAAGGCTCTTCTCTATCTCTGCCTTCAGCTCAGGGTCTGCCACCTCGCACCACTCTACTTCATTATGAACTTTTACCTTCTGATACGCAGTTTCCATGTCAACTCTGCTCCTTTAAGTCTATAATAACAGCAAATATTATATATCCATTTTCATCAAAAATCCAGTATTTTATACCCTTATGACGAAATATTTCCCTGTTTTTTGAAAAATTCATTTTTCTGTGACCGTTTCACATCCCTTATGCCACAGATTTGAC
>JAILIO010000258.1 GCA_024695225.1 Lachnospiraceae bacterium | reverse complement strand
CCTTTAGGCGTAAAATACCCGGAGCTGAAATGCCTGCCGGTATAATCTTCGTACTCATCATTTGTGTGTAATTCCAGGGGCTCCAGGATCAGTTCATTCCCCGAAGGATTTCTCCAGCAGAATGCATGGAACTCACTGTCCTTGGGAGTCTCAGGATAAGTGATACCTCCGTTTGCCCTGTGAAGGAACCAGCGGGTCTGAAGTTCATGCCCACTGTCCTTCCCGTACTCCTTTTCCAGTCTGTCCCTGTTCTGGAATATGTACTCAAATACATATGAGTCGCCGTTCCCGATCCAGTCCAGGTACAGATAGTCTTCTCCGTTTCCACAGCCGGTATGAAAATAGCCGCTTACACTTTCTTCTGTGGGGAAGACTTCATTTAACCCGGGGAGCGCAAACTCCCCGGGGATTTCGGTGAAATTCATTTCGAATCCTGTGACTTCGGGATCGTCCACGAGATCTTCCTTCTCGCTGTCATAGTGGGAGTGCTTTGTAAAACTCACGGTGCCGTTCATTTTCGCGCCGCTGCCGTTGTATTTAAATGAACACGCCCCGTCGCCGCCAAAAGTCAGCACTCCGAAATCATCCCCGGTGAGAGTGTCCGTCATGTCCCACTCACCCGACAGGAATTTGGCGACGGAGTCAATTGAATTTACATTGATGATAACGGCGGAGGATTTTCCGGATGCTGCGGAAGGATCCATGGCAGTGGAAACTGCTTCTGCAGGAGACGTTTCTGCCGCATCCGCGTTACCCGCGGTTTTAGCATCGGTTCCGGCGGCCGTATCTGCCGCCTCAGAGGCTGCCATGTTCTGTGCAGCGTCCTTATTTCCACAGGAAACAAGAAGTGCCGCCAAGACCGCGGTCATCACTATGGCTCCTGTTTTCTTACGCATTTTCTGTCTCCTCCGTCAAATGTTCTGTAACTATACCTGAGGCCCTTGTCTGATCTGAGGTTCATGCCGCAGGTATCGTGATCCACTTCAAGGCCGGGATGCATTGCCAATCACCTTGTGACATCTGTTTTTCATCACAGATATCGTGAACCACTTCCCGGCCGTGGTGTATAGCCATTCACCTTGTGACATCTGTTTTTCACATCACCGGTATCGCGATCCACTTCAAGGCCGGGCTGTGCTCAGCAGTCTCAGCGGTATCGTGGATGATCAGGCTGTTGCTTCCGCTTTGCCGGCCACAAGGTACTGGTACAAAAGGCCTGCTGCGATGAGGCCGAATCCCACAACGTCAGTCAGCAGTGTCGGGAATATCAGGCAGAGTCCGCCGACCACGAACATTATCCTGATGATCGCATTCATCCTGCAGTTCAGATAACCTTCAAGTCCTGCTGCCACGCCGAAGATACCCACAAGGGCCGTGATCGCTATCTGTACCACTTTGAGAGGCGTGGTGTCAATGATCAACAGCGCAGGCTCCAGGCAGAACACATAGGGAACGATGAACACTGCGATGGCGAGCCTGGAGGCGTTGAATGCCGTCTTCATGGGATTTGATTTCGCGATGGCAGAACCCGCATAGGCTGCAAGGGCCACGGGAGGCGTGATATCTGCCACGATACCGAAATAGAACACGAAGAAGTGGGCTGCCATTACGGGCACTCCCATCCTGATCAGTATGGGAGCGCAGGTAGCCGCCATTATGCAGTAGTTTGCAGTGGTGGGGACACCCATTCCCAGGACGATACAGCAGAGCATTGTCAGGAAAAGCGCAATGATCAGGTGGTTATTTGCAAGGGAGACGATGCCGTTTATGAGTTCGTTGGCAAGGCCTGTCATGGTGATGGTTCCCGAGATGATGCCGGCGACACCGCAGGCCGCAGCAACTGTGATGGTGCTCTTTCCGCCTGCTTCCAGCGCATCCAGGATCTTCCTGCCATTGATGCGGTTTTCCTTGTCAAATAAGCTGACAATGATGGCCAGTATGATGCAAAGGCTGGCCGCCCTCTGCATGGTCATGAAATTCCCGGAAACCCATATCACCAGCATGACCAGAGGGATCAGAAGATAGATCTTCCTTATCAGGATGCTGAATTTCGGCAGTTTTTCCTTGGGTATGCCTGAGAGCTTGAGCCGCTTTGCTTCCAGATGAACCGTGATGAAAATACCTGCGAAATACAGGACTGCGGGCAGAACCGCCCTTCCAAGTATGCTTGAGTAAGGGACGCCTATAAAATCAGCCATGAGGAAGGCTGCGGCTCCCATGATCGGCGGCATGATCTGTCCGCCGGTGGACGAGGCTGCTTCCACGGCGCCTGCGAATTCATTTTTGTAACCGGTTTCCTTCATCATGGGAATGGTGACCGACCCTGTGGTGACCGTATTTCCAACGGATGATCCGGACACCATGCCGCAAAGCGCTGAGGAGATAACAGCGACCTTCGCAGGTCCGCCCGCATATTTTCCTGCGGCGCAGTTTGCCAGCTGGATGAAGAAGTTGGAGATCCCCGTCCTCTCCAGGAAGGCACCGAAGATGATAAACACCACTATAAACTTGGAACACACGTTTACGGGTGTTGAGAACACACCTTCCTTTGTATAGAAAAGATTTCTTATGAGGTACTTCACTCTTCCCAGAAACTCAGGATTCGTAAGTCCGAAACCCAACGCGTAGATTATAAACACGATTGCAACGCACAGTATGGGGATACCCACGCATCTCTTCGTAAGCTCGATCAGCGCCAGTATTCCTATGATACCTATTACGATCTGGTATGGCTGGAACCTGGTTCCCTGCTGAATGATGGCCTCCGCGTTGAAAGTGTAATAGAAGAAGGCCCCGGATCCCAGGATCATTATCAGTATGTCATACCAGGGCATGTAGTTTTCCCTGGTCTCGCCCTTCTTTGCGGGATAGATCAGATAGCCCATAAGGATGATCAGCCCCATAAAGGATGTGAGTCTGATCTCCTCCAGGAATGTGGCAAAAAGCGTGACATAGATGCACCAGAGGGAGAAAACTGCCATCAGCACCTTTATCACTATGGCCGGCTTGCCTGTCCAGATACGCTGATTGGACTCCCGGTCATATTTTCTCATTATCTCATCCACATCTGCCTGTATATTTGCATCGGTCTGCATGTTTGCATCGCTCTGTATGTTTGCGCCGGTCTGCATGTTTTTATTTGCATCCGGCTGAACGCCATTATTTGCACCTGTTTTTCCCATATTTCTCCTCTCTTCACTCAGCGTTGACGGTTATGCCGTGTTCTGCATAATACCTGGCAGCACCCTTGTGGAAAGGCGCAGCCATTCCCTGCACCGCCTTCTCGAGGTTCAATTCCTTACCCTTGGCATTTTCAACAGAGATGTCCTCGGCATGGTCAAAGATAGCCGCTGTCATATCGTAAACCGTGTCTTCGTCAAGGTTTGCGGTAACGATGAGCGTTGCCTTCACCGTTATGGTCTCCACAGGATCGCTCTGTCCCGGATATGTATCCGCAGGTATCTGCAACGGAGAATAATAATCACACTGCTGCATGATAATATCCCTGAGCTCTCCGTCAATATTTATCAGTTTCACGCCGTTGGTGGTGGCCAGCTCTGTTATCGCAGTGGTCGGGGCTCCCGCCACAACAAAGGCAGCCTGGATCTTCCCGTCCTTCATGGACTCCTTGCTGGCGTCAAAACTCTGATACTGGGGTTTGATATCGTCCAGGGTTAAGCCGGCAGCAGTGAGCACGTCCATTGCGTTAAAATAAACGCCGGATCCGATATCACCTATGGATACGCTCTTTCCCTTCAGATCATAGACTGAATTGATGTCATCGCTCATGGTGAAGAGCTGGACTGTCTCGTCGTAGAGCCCGCCCAGAACCCTGAAGTCGTGGGTGGGACCGTCCTTCTCAAATGATTTCACGCCCTTCCATGCGTAAGCCATAACATCCGACTGGGTAAAGCCAAGCTGAAAGTCCCCATCCTGTATGGACTGGACGTTCACCTTGGAACCGCCTGTGGACACTGCGGTCACCTTGATGTCCGCAAATCTTGTGAGATACTGGGCCAGGACTCCGCCGTAAGCATAATAAGTACCTGCGGTTCCTCCCGTTCCAAACATCATACGTTCCCTGCCCCCGCATCCGGAAAGCAGGACAACGCTCATGGCCAAAGCCATTACAGTACATAATAGTTTTTTTATCTTCAATTCGCTTCTCCTTTTTCCGCGTGTTTACTGACATGATCGAGTTATCATTTGTCAGGATCTTCTTGAGTCCGGTTTGCTGCCGGTTTATTGCCGGTTTATTGCCGGTTTATTTTTCATTTCATGCTTCCTGACCTGATCACACACCCATTTGTCAGATTCTTCTTTATTCCGGTCTGCTTCCGGTTTTTCTTTACTGTCGGCTGGTCTTTACTTCCGGTTCCTGATCAGGTGCTCGAGCATATCTATGGTCGCATCATATCCTATCTTGCCCGTATCGATGCACATATTATAGTCATGATAATCTCCCAGAGCCCTGTGCGTATAATTCTTGTAATAGACGGACCTCAGAACATCTTTTTTCTTCATGACTTTCTTCGCTTCACTTTCAGAAGCATCCAAAAGCTCCATTGCTCTTTTGATCCTGACATCATTATTTGCATACAGAAACACATCGAAGGTATCTACTTTTGCTTCTCTCAGGATCAGGTTTGCACAACGCCCGACGATGATACAGGGTTCTTTGGATAGTTCAAGGATCGCTTCCTTTTGTGCCTTAAATATCGCATCATGAGAACTGACATAAGAGATCACGCTGTTCATGACTGAATCGATGAACTTGTCGGCCTCACTCATTTCCTCTCCTTCCTGAAGGATGTCTTCCTCAGAAAAGCCGCTCTTCTCAGATGCAAAATGGTTGAAATCCTTGTCATACCATGGAATAGAGAGCCTTTCTGAGAGTCCCTTGGCCACGGATCTTCCACCGGCCGCGTACTCCCTTGAGATAGTGATGATAGGTAAGCTTTCTGTGCCCATTTATACCTCCTCTTTTTGATTATTTATTACTGCCCCGTTCTCTGCGGCGGCAGTTTCAACTGTTTTTAGTCTTACAGAGAAGTCTCTTTTCGCCCTACTTGTGTGTTTGCGACACTTTTGGGCGACGGGCGACCCACTTTTCGCCCCACTTGTGCGTTTCCGGCCATTTTGGGCGAAGACTCGTCTCACAGACAAGTCTCTTTTCGCCCTACTTGTGCGTTTCCGGCCATTTGGGGCGAAAAGTCACATATCAATATTCCTTTGTGATTTCCTTCAGATCATACATTTCGAGAAATCTGTCCAAATCCGCAGGATTTCTTATGAACATGACCTCTTCAAACTGTCCGGTTTGTTTATTCTTAAACCCCGCCACC
>JAILIO010000223.1 GCA_024695225.1 Lachnospiraceae bacterium | reverse complement strand
CAGGATGCAGTGGTCACCATAAAGGGTAAGGGAAATTACAAAGGGTCCGTAAAATATTCGTACTACATTTATGAAGCCTCCATAAGCGATCTGTACTGCACAGCTGCAGACAAGTTTGGAGATACGGATAACGGCTACATGAATCCTGTGATCACCATTGAGGATGGCGACGGAAAGAAACTCACAAAGAACAAGGATTTCCGCATAGTGAATGAGAATGCCTATGAGTGCCTGAAGGACAATGATGGAAATGAGACGGCCCAGTATCAGGTCTCCGTGGAAGGAATAGGAAATTATTACGGAAATGCAAAGATAAAGTATTATTATATGGATAAGTCCGTCAATCTGGCAAAGACAAAGGTCAAAGGAAAGATCCCGGAACAGAGATACACCCTTGAAGGAGTGACTCTGGCAAACAGTGACCTTGAGGATCTGCTTTATTCGGTCAGTGGCAACGTCCTTGTCCCCGGGCAGGATTTTGAGGTCGATCGATACAAAAACAATGCAAAGACAGGTACCGCATCAGTGATCCTCAAGGGAAAAGGGGACTACGCCGGCATAAAGACCGTGAAATTCAAGATCACCGACGGAAAGAAGAGAACCTTCCTGGGCTGGCTCATAGACAAGATATGGAAGTGAACTGACCTTGCCGTGAAAGACCTGGAAGTGAAAAGACCTTGCCGTGAAAGACCTGGAAGGGAAAAGACTTTGCCGTGAAAATACAATACGTAAATAAAAACCGAAATATGTGGAGTAGAAAAACGGTAAACCGAAATACGTAGTGTAGAAATACGGGAAATAATACCGGAAATGAGTACTGAAAGAATACTGAAAACAGTACGGGAAACAAAACCGGAAACTGTACAGGAAAAAACCGGAAATATAATGTTGAAAGAAGGGTAAATGAAGACAATACGCACGGAGGAAGCATGCGGGCATGTGCTGGCCCACGACCTTACACAGATAATCCCCGGAGAATACAAAGGGGCCAGATTCAAGAAAGGCCATATCGTCACTGAAGAAGACATCCCGGTGATGCTTTCCATGGGAAAGGAAAACCTCTATGTGCTGGAGCTGACAGACACCGATGTCCATGAAGATGAGGCGGGCAGGCGGATAGCCGGATCGGCAGCAGGCATAAACACAGTACTTACTGAAAAGGGCGAGGGAAAGGTTGAGATAAACGCAGCCATATCCGGCGTCCTTAGGATCGACCGGGAGAGGCTTGCCGGGTTAAATGCGGACGATAACGTGATGTTCTCAACCATTCACGGGGACAGGTACGTAAATAAAGGCGATCTCCTGGCGGGAACCCGGGTGATCCCCCTGTACGTCGACGAATCGGTGGTAATAAGGGCTGAAGGCATCGGGGAAGTCATACATGTGGATGCCATGAAACCCTGCAAAGTGGGTGTGGTGATCACCGGAAGCGAAGTTTATAAGGGACTGATCGAAGATAAATTCGGTGACATACTCCTTAAGAAATTCTCGGATCTTGGGTGCAGTGAACTCTGCAGGCTTTATTCCGACGACGATGAAGCCATGATCGCAGAAAAGATACTGGAAGTGAAGGCTGCGGGAGCTGACTTTATCGCAGTTACCGGAGGCATGTCAGTGGACCCGGACGACAGGACCCCCGCCGGCATCAGAAGGGCAGGGGTGGAAATAGAAAGCTACGGAGCTCCTGTGCTTCCCGGGGCCATGTTCCTTTTGGGATATCTGGGAGATATTCCTGTGGTGGGACTTCCGGGATGTGTTATGTTTGCAAAGGCTACTGTTTTTGATCTGGTGGTGCCAAGGCTTCTCACCGGAGAGAGACTGATAAAGAAGGACATCAAAGCGCTGGCAGAGGGCGGTCTCTGCAGGGGATGCAAGCCCTGCACTTACCCCCGCTGCGGATTTGGGTGCTGAGGGAGGAATTGAACCATGAAAACAGAAGCGCTTAAGAGACGCATCTCCGGGAAGATGCCAGGGAAGATCACAGGAAATATCATAGGGAGGATCACAGGAAATATCATAGGGAGGATCCCGGGGAAGGTATCAGGGAAGATCACAGGTTTGATCGTATCATCTGCGCTGCTTGCATGTGTGATCTCATCATTTGCCCTGCTTACAGGGTGCAGCTCTCCTTCATCAGGGACCGGAGGTTTTGTGGTAAAAGAGAGTGAAACACCGGTCTCCGCGGGAGATGAGACCACAGTCATCCTCTTTGCCGCAAAGAGTCTCAATAAAGTCATGGAGGAAGTGATCGGCCTGTATGAGACTGAGCACCCGGGAGTCAGGATAATCGGAAATTATGACAGCTCCGGAACCCTTATGACCCAGATACAGGAGGGGGCAGCCTGCGATGTGTTTTTCTCCGCAGCCCAGAAACAGATGAACAGGCTGGAGGAGGAAGGACTCCTTGCGGACGGCACCAGAAAGAATGTTGTGAATAATCAGGTCTGCGTTGTGACCTATCCCGGAAGTGAGACCGAAGTGAAGGGCTTGGACACCCTGAGCAAGGCCAAGAACATGGCTCTGGCTGACGGTTCAGTCCCCGTGGGCAACTATACCAGAAAAGCTCTTATGAAGGCAGGCATACTGGCAGAGTCTGAGGATCCGTCGGCATATACCACAGCAGAGGTCTCTGAAGCCCTTGGGGGCATTGAGATAAATGAGTGCGCAAATGTGGGAGCAGTGACCACTGCGGTCTCCGAAGGGTCAAACGAGGTGGGGACGGTCTACAAGTCTGATACATATGGGCTTGAAGACAAGCTTGAGATATTGGAAGTGGTATCATACGATCTGACGGGAGATGTGATTTACCCAGTATCCCAGGTGATAAATAAAGAAGCGGATGAGACAGAGAAAAAAGCTGCTGCAGACTTCACATCCTTCATAACTTCCGATGAAGCGAAGGCTTTATTTGACAAGTATCTTTTCGACACGGATGTGGAGTGACACTTATGCATATTGGGATGTTCCCGGGCATGGGAGATGTTTCATTATGCCCTGTGGGATATGGGAGATAAGAAGTCCTTATGCAGCCGGGAAAGAGATATTGGTGAAAAAATGGATATGATCATGGAGTTTCTGAGGGGACTGGATTACAGTCCTCTTTTGATAACTATCAAGACCGGACTGGCTGCCACATTTATTTCCTTCTTTTTGGGGCTTTTTGCGGCGAGAAAGGTGCTTTCCCTGGGCCCAAGATCAAGGGCTGTTGTTGACGGGATATTTACCATGCCATTGGTGCTGCCTCCCACGGTTGCGGGATTTATCCTGCTTCTGATATTCAGTTTAAGGAGACCCTTCGGCTCCTGGATGTATGAGAGCTTTGGGATAAAGGCTGTTCAGACATGGCTGGGCTGCGTGCTGGCGGCGGTGGTGATAGCATTTCCCCTGATGTACAGGAATTCCAGGGCAGCCTTTGAGCAGGTGGACCCGAATATCATTTATGCAGCCCGTACCCTTGGTATGAGCGAGAGCAGGATCTTCTGGAAGGTGGCAGTGCCCGCTGCAAAGCCTGGGATCATTTCAGGCACCATACTGGCTTTTGCCAGATCCCTGGGGGAATACGGGGCAACCTCAATGCTTGCAGGAAATATAGCGGGCAAGACGGGAACTATCTCCCAGAAGATAGCCATGGTGATCCAGGACGGGGATTACAAAACCGCCGGGTTCTGGACCATTGTGATAATGGTCATAGGATTTGCCTCGGTTGTCACCATGAATGCAGTGACTGCCCGGGACAGCAGGGAAATACACATGTGGTAGATAGTGGAATCGTAGATTGCCCGGGACAGCAGGGAAATACACAGATGGTAGGAAGGAAGACAGAGACCTGTGTCGCTTGAAGTCAGCATAAAAAAAAGACTGGGTTCATTTGTATTATCCTCCGAATTCACCTTGGAGGAGGGTGTGTTTGCCCTGCTTGGACCCTCCGGCTCCGGCAAGAGCCTGACACTTAAGTGCATAGCCGGCATTGAAAAACCAGACAATGGCAGGATCGTGCTGGACGGACGGGTACTTTTTGACAGCAGGGAAAGGATAAACCTTCCGCCCCAAAAGAGACATGTGGGTTATATGTTCCAGGACTATGCGCTGTTCCCGACCATGACAGTGAAAGAGAATATCATGGCGGGGATGCGGGGAGACGGCATAAAGGACAGAGTTTCCGCATACATAAAGAGATTCAGGCTGGAGGGACATGAAGGATCCCTGCCTGCCCAGCTCTCCGGAGGGCAGAAGCAGAGGGTTGCCATGGCCAGGATGCTGGCTGCGGAACCGGAGCTGATCCTCATGGATGAACCCTTTTCCGCACTGGATAACGAGCTTAAATGGGAACTTGAAAATGAGACGGAAGAGGTTTTCCGGGAGTCCGGGAAAAAGGTGATATTTGTATCCCACGACAGGGTCGAAGCCTACAGGCTGTGCGGAAGCTTTGCCGGGATACACGAAGGGACTGTGGGCGCAGTCCATCCCATAAAAGATCTGGAGGAGGACATAAGAAAGAACATCAGTCTCATGGAAGGGCTTCTTTGAGACCAAAACCGTACATTTATCTAAAGTGCCTTACCTTATTTGGTCTGTCTTTATTGTAACCTTGCCTTAAGTGGTCAAATATCTTTTCCGGTGTCCTTCGGATTTACAAAGAGACCGGATTTTCCGCCGGATTTTCTGACTAAGCGGATATCGCTTATTTCCATGGCTCTGTCCACGGCTTTACACATGTCGTAGATGGTCAGAAGGGCGGTGGACACCCCGGTGAGGGCTTCCATTTCAACCCCTGTTTTGTCGAAGGCGCAGGTTTTACAGAAAGCGGTTATCCGGAAGTTTTCATCGTCAAATTCAAAATCCATGGATGCTTTTGTGAGTTTTATGGGATGGCAGAGAGGGATCAGGTCCGGGGTCCTTTTGGTGGCCATGATGCCTGCTATCCTGGCGGCGCTTATGGCGTCTCCCTTCTTCATATCACCATTCACAAGTTTTTCGTAGCATTCACGGGTCATTGTTATGGAACCCTTTGCCACGGCTTCCCGCTCTGTGATGTCCTTATTTCCCACATCTACCATGCGGGCATTTCCCTGTTCATCCAAATGTGTGAATTCTGACATGTCATAGTCTCTTCTTTGCAAACAATGGAACCCCTTTTCTGAAACAAAGAAAGTTATCAGAGTACCCTGACGCCGCCGTATTTTCTGATCTTCATAACGGCGCAGGCTCCCTCCCCAAAGACAGCGTCTAAGGCTTTTCTGTAATCTTCAACGGCCTCATTTTTCACGAAGGCCTGTATGGTGCCGGCAAACCCGCCGCCGTGTACCCTGCAAACGCCTTTTCCGCCCTTGAGGGCCAGGGAACTCACCAAAAGTGCGATGGAGACTCCCTGTTCGGAAATATTTGAATTGGAGTAAACATTCTGGAGATATTTGAAGGATGCATCCCCGGATTCCGAAACCAGTTTGAGAAAATTGTCCACATCAGCTGCTTTAAGGCATTCAGCCTGCTGGTGGGCTCTTCTGCTCTCTTCAAAGAAATTTACGGAGCGAAGAACTGCCCGGTCGCCGAATTTTTCCTGGAGAATGGGGATATTTTCTATGACGTCTGTTTCACTCACATCCCGCAGGACTTCTTTTCCAAAGTATGACGCCACTTTCTTCATTTCTTCGGGGACTGCGGCGTAATCTGCGGTGAGATCTGCGTGGCTTCCCTGTGTGTTCGTTATACAGAGAGAGTAGCCGGCTTTCCCTATGTCAAACTGGATCCTCTCTATAACTGGCTCCTCGGGATCTTTGAAATCTATGGCGCAAAGGGAACCCACGGAACAGGCTGTCTGATCCATGAGACCGCTGGGTTTTCCGAAGTACTTATTTTCCGCAAACTGCCCTATCTTTGCGATGGTGACCGCATCTATGGAGGAGTCGTTGAAAAGGTCAGAGATAATGACCCCTATGAGAGTCTCAAAGGCTGCGGAGGAGGAGAGACCGGAACCCCCGAGGACATCTGAAGTGACGTAGGCAGTAAAACCTGAAGCCTTGTAGCCCCGCTGTTCTATCCCTGCGGCAACCCCGCGGATCAGGGCTTTTGTGCTTTCTTTTTCATCTTCTTTTATCGAAAGGTCTGAGATATCCAGTTCCAGCTCCCCGTATCCTTCGGAATACAGGACGACCCTGCTGTCATCGTTTGGCCGGGCCACAGCTATAGCATCCATGGATATGGAACCGCAAAGCACTTCGCCGTGCTGGTGGTCTGAATGGTTCCCGCCGATCTCTGTCCTGCCGGGGGCGCTGTATATGCGGACCTCAGACTCTCCGTACAACTCTTTGAATCTGTTTAATGCAGCTATGAGCCTTTTGCAGGCTGCATTGCTGTCCAAAGGGTAAATGTCCGCAATGCGGTCCTTATTTACGTTGTTTTCGATGTCTGAGATAAGCTTTTCTATGGATGTCATGCTGTCCTCTTTCTCCGGCGAGACGGCGCCGGCTGTAGGGTTTAGGTGTTAAATGATCCTTCTGATCTTTTATGATGATTTTCATCAACCTTTGCATATTTTATATACAACCGCAGCCGTCTTTATGGTATAATCTTTTAAATAGTCAGGTTGCAGTCAGTGTGGTTCCTGCACTACAGCAGAAGCGTTTTTATTCATTATGGAAAGGAGCTTTCCATGTCGGATACAAATATATCACATAACCTTAAGTCTAACCAGTCTCCCGATGATATAAGCTGTCCCGTGATCAAGAAAGATCACTACGAGAAGATGGGCGGCAGGGCAGAGTATATCCTGGACAGACCCTTTAAAGATCTTTATGAATCGGCATTTGTCAGGTCCACCGTGCCTCATGGGAGGATCCTGTCGGTTAAGGTGCCGGATCTCCCCGACGGGTATCATACGGTGGAGGGGAAGGATGTTCCCTTTAACAGATGCCACAATATCGGGGATGAGCAGCCGGTCTTTTCCGATGAGGAGGTCAGGTTCATAGGGGAGGCCATCCTGATGATCGCAGGGCCTGACAAATGCCGATTCATCAAGATCTTTAAAGGGTCTGTCCAGGATATACTCTGCCCTGCCGCCCATCTTCTCGTAGTGATCTTTCTTGA
>JAILIO010000185.1 GCA_024695225.1 Lachnospiraceae bacterium | reverse complement strand
GAGACAAACAGCAATGTCACCGCTGTAAAGTCCGGCACAAAATCTAAGTCTGCAGAGGACTCTCTGTCTTCTGCCGGGAGCAGTTCGGGGACAGTAGCGGTCAGATCCTCCACAAAGTCAAAGAAAACAACCGCTGCAGCTTCCGATGAGCTGGAGGAAGTGGGGTACGGGCCGGGCGACACTCAGGAGATCGCAGCAAAAGCCGTCAGGTTCTTAAAGAACGGCGGCACCGGTGATCAGATGGCGCAGCAGCCCTTCGATTACGGTGAGACTGTAACTCTTTATCCCAGCACTTACAGCCGTGAAGGCTATATCTTTACCGGATGGAATGATATGAGCGACGGCTCCGGTATGCTTTATTACGACCAGCAGAGTGTAAAAAGCACCAGCCTAAGCGTTAATTACATAAATCTCTACGCTGTCTGGTCTCCTGTGGAATTTACCGTTTCTTTCAGCGCAAACGGCGGGACCGGGACCATGCTGGATCAGACATTTAAATACGGGGTCGCGGGGACTCTAAGTTCAAACCAGTTTAAATACACCGGCCGCACCTTCCTCTCATGGAATACAAAGGCTGACGGTACCGGGACCTCCTATGCAGACAATGCGACCACTACGATCTCCAGCACAGGGGACGGTGTGACGCTTTACGCCCAGTGGAGTGACACTGTATCCTACACTGTCAGGCACTGGCAGCAGAATCTTACAGGGAATGCAGGAACCCATGATTCCACCAATTATACCTGTGCGGAAACCGAGACATTGACGGATAAATACGACAATTCTGTAACTCCTGCCGTCAAGACCTACGAAGGGTTCACTGCGCCGTCCACCCAGACCATAACACTGACTGCGGATACATCTGCCAATGTAGTGGACTATTATTACACCAGGAACTCTTATACCATTACCTATACCAACCCGGAGGGCCTTTCCGGGGACAGTGTTTCCAATCATACGGCTATCACAGGAGTGCTGTACGGTCAGAGTGTGACTCTGGATGTGCATACGTTTAAGAAGGACAAGGACACTGAATATACCAATAAACTGGTGCTCAAGGCAAACGGGAGCACTTCATATCCCGCCTATGTGAACGGAGTGTCCACCTATACTGTTAAGGTGAAAGGGACCACGGTATACACAGCCTACGGATGGGTCAGCCCGGTCACCACAGCCTCAACCACAACCTCTGCCACAACAGCTGCGATACAGAGTTCCCTGGTGAGACTACTTGGGATGACTGAACTGGAAGAGGTGGGTGACAGTGTGGCAAACGGGGGAACCCTTGTGTGCAAGGGCAATACCACTCTTGTGCCGTCGTTTACAACAGATGTGACAGAGAGTCCTGAGGACGGTGAATACACTCTTCCCGGTGCCACCAGGAACGGGTATGATTTTGTGGGGTGGTCAGAGTCTTCCTCGGATTCAAGCGCTGATTATTCAAAGGGCGAAGAGTACACGATCTCAAGTGAGGATGATGTGCTTTACGGGGTGTGGAGCAAATCCAGCAGCAGCTCCAGCAGTTCAACCTCCACATCCAACAGATACGCATCCAGTTCAACCTCCAGGGTCGCCACGACATCCAACGCCTCCCGGAGCACTGCTCAGGCGACTCCGGCCGTTGCAGACGGCAATGCAACGGTTGTGGCCAAGAAATCCACCACCAAGACCAAGGCTACAGGGGAAGCCGTGAAGGACGATGTCCCTCCCACAGGGGAAGATGATTCTTCCGTGCAGCAGGATGAAGTGAGGGAAGCTGCAAGGGATCTGATAAAGCTTACGGGGTTGTTTGATTGATTTCATGTGAACGGTTTGAAGAAAAGATTCAGAAAGCTTAAAAGATTTTTCAGAAAGAGGAAGAAGATATTTATCGCCCTTGCCGTTGTGGCCGGGGCGGTATTATTTGCGTTTATTTTGAAGAGATTTGTGAGACAGGTGGATATGACCCCTGTCCAGCAGCCCTATTTCACCACCTCAGCAAATAATGTGGTGGTGGGGGTGGAGGACCTGCCTGAGGTTTCTGAACTGGAACTCCTGCCGGTGTATAAGGAAATGCACGAAAAGAACAAGGACATGGCAGGCTGGCTCAGGATAGAGGGCATGGTCATCGATTACCCCGTGATGCTAACCCCGGGGGATGAGAATTATTATCTCAACAGGGACTTTAACGGGAATGAGAATGTGAACGGGAGCCTGATCTTTGACACGGATTCCAATGTGGGCACCGGAACGAAGGCGGATAACTATATGTATGTTGACGAGACCGGGAATGTGGTCTCGGATCCGCCATCAGACAATATAATCATACATGGACATACCATGAAGAACGGAAATATGTTCGGGGACCTGGACCTCTTTCAGGAGCAGGAATTTGGCAGGGAACACAGCATCATGGAATTCGACACCCTGTATGAGAAGAGGAAATATGAGCTGATATCCGTTTTCTATACACAGGTATATTACAGCGATGAGGATGTGTTCAAATTTTATGAGTTTTTCAATGCGGATACCCAGCAGGAGTTTGACAACTGGTATGAGAACATAAAGAAAATGTCCCTTTATGACACAGGGGTTAAGGCTTCTTTCGGGGATGAATTCCTGACCCTTTCATGCTGTTCTTATCAGACAGAGGACGGCAGGTTTGTCGTCATCGGGAAAAGGATAGAATGATCCCGAAAAAATCTTCTGCGATGTCAGACAGTATATATTAATAAAATATATAAAAAAATGTGATGAAATGTTAAAAATGTTGCGGTATAATTTGACATTCTTTCGATACTTATTTATATTATAGATAGTTTTTGTTGTAGTGTTTTAATTTATATCAAAAAAATACGAAAAGGGAGTGTGAATTTCATGTTAGGATCAGAAAAGAAACAGACTGTTACAGCGGCTGCAGCAACAACTGATGCGACAGCAAAGGCCGAAGTTGCAAAGAAAGATACTTCTGCCCAGAAGAAAGCCACAGCAAAGAAGGCAACAACTGCGAAGAAGACAACCACAGCCAAGAAAGCTGCCACGGCGAAGAAATCCACCAAGAAAAATACAGCAGCAAAGGGTGGCAGGAAACCTTCAGCAAAGAGCCTGCTTTCAAAGGCCAGTGTGGTTTACAATATCGAATTCCACGACAGGGGAGTGACAGCAGATTCTGTTGCGGAGAAGGCTATCCAGGATTACATGGCAAAGACGGGAAACAGGGAAGTGAAAAATCTGGAACTGTTCATTCAGCCCAAGAATGAAGTCGCGTATTACACCGTAGACGGGCAGGGCGGAGATGATTTCTGTGTAAGTATCTGATATAGGATCCGGTGCGCTGCAAGGAAAAGACTGCGGCGCATATTTTGCATTTTGATTTTTGTTTTTCCGGAAGGAAGGAAGGGGTGATTATGGCTCAGAAAAAAAGAAACGGAAAACTTATATTCAAGATCATCTACATCGCTTTGGCGGCACTTGTAGTCGTGTCGATCATCCTTACGGCGATAGCGGTTTCCGATCTCAATAGCGCATATTATGAGATGTTTGAGGAAGAACTCAGAAATTCATGCTGGCAGTTAAACGATGAGATCGGAACCATCAACGACAGCGGTGACTGGGAAGGCTGGAACAAGGATACCCTTGACGGGATCATGAAGGGCGGCGGAGATGTGACTCAGGAACTCTACGATGATCTGGACAGGGTGAAATCAGAGACCGGCATTGATTACACGATCTTTATGGGTGATACCAGAGCTGTCACTACTCTCATCAAGAAGGGGACCAATGACAGGATCGTTGGAACCGCAGCTTCAGAGGGTGTTATAAAGGATGTTCTGAATGGCGGAAATGAATACTGGGCAAAGAGCCTGACCATAAACGACACTCCTTACTGTGCGTACTATGTGCCTCTTAAGAATTCTGACGGTTCCATAGTGGGTATGGTGTTTGCAGGAAAGCCTACAGAGACTGTATCTGCTGCGGTCAGGAAGAGCGCTCTAACAATGATCGTTGTGGCGGTTTTCGTTGCCGTGATCATAGCCTGCCTTGGACTTGTGGTTGCAAACAATATATCAAAGAAGATGCATTCCCTTTCGGAAGAGATAGAGTCTATCGCCGAGGGTAATCTTAAGACCAGCCTGGATCCCGATCTTCTGAAGAGAAATGATGAACTTGGAGCAATAGCTGCCAGTCTGGAACTTCTGGATGCGAAACTGAACGATGTCATAAAGAAGAGCAAAGAGATGGCAAACCAGCTTCAGAGTGCCAGCCGGGAACTCTCCACATCTTCAAATTCTGCCAGCGAAGCTTCCCATCAGATATCATCTGCAGTTGACGATATCTCCAAGGGAGCTGTCAGCCAGGCTGAGTCGGTTGAGACCGCAAACGGAAACACAGCATCCATCGGCGACAATATCGAAGAGATCTCAGGGCGCGTGGGAGAGCTTGACAAAGCATCCAACGACATGAGAGATGCCTGCGACAATGTCATGGCCGCCATGGAGAAACTGATAACCCAGAACGACAATGTGACTGCATCGGTGAGAGAGATCGGAGCTACCATCGAGTCCACCAACAAGTCAGCCCAGTCCATAGATACATTCTCACAGGCCATCACTGATATCGCATCACAGACAAACCTTCTTTCACTCAACGCTTCCATAGAGGCTGCGAGAGCAGGAGAGGCAGGACGCGGATTCGCTGTTGTTGCTGACGAGATCAGGGTGCTTGCCGATCAGTCCAGAGACAGCGCAGACAAGATAAAAGATATCGTGAGCCAGCTCCTTGCAGATTCAGAGGCTTCCGTGTCTGTCATGCAGCAGCTCAATGAGAACTTCTCACAGCAGAGCGGACAGCTCTCCGATACCAAGAACGATATGCAGAGCCTGATCGACAACGTGAAGGGCGTCTCCGATACATCCAATATCATAAGCGGCAGGGTAGACAATCTGAACGGCTCCAAGGATAATCTGGTGGGGATCGTTTCCGATCTGTCAGCTATATCTGAAGAGAATGCAGCTTCCACAGAGGAGACCAACGCTTCCATGCAGGAACTGAACGCCACATTCTCCATCATAAGCGATTCTGCCCAGGATCTTTCAAGACTTGCAAGCGAACTTCAGGAGACCATTTCCTACTTCAAGGATTGATGGAGATCTTCTGATGACATCTTTGTCATAGTTTGTCAGGGACGAGTTAAAAAAAGGCTGTTGCATCGAAGGATGCAGCAGCTTTTTTGCTGCAGGCTGCAAGCCAGGGCATCATCGGGGCACTTGCACACCAGTCGGGCTTTTTCGTCATGAGAAAATGGGGTATAAGAACGGCGCAGTCTGTGTTTATCCGGAAACAGACGCAGGGGTCAGAATCTTATGGACGCCACGCTTTCAAATATCAGGTCCGGTATCCATTTATTGTCAGGGGAGGTTATATCCTCATGGGAAGTCTCTCCGCTGAGCACCAGGACAGAAGTCATGCCGTAGTTTTTTGCGGAAGCGATATCCGTGTAAAGGCGGTCGCCGATGACTGCAACTTCCTTCTTTTCAGGTCTGGATCCTGTGTCTCTCTCTATCCTTGTGAACAGGTATTCACTCATGTCACTGTAGGGTTTTCCTATTATCCTGTCGGGCTCTCTTCCGGCGCTTGCTTTCACAAAGGCCATTATGGCTCCTGCGTCAGGCATGAAACCGTCCTCTGTGGGACAGTTGATATCCGGGTGGGTCATTATGTAGGGCGCGCCCGATCTCACAAGGTCACAGAAGTGTTTCATCTTTACATAATCGAGAGTCGTATCGAATCCGCCAACTGCCACATCAGCGTCTTCATTTACGCCGGTGAGGCATATGCCTTCTGACTCAAACTGTCTTCTGAGCAGAGGGTTTCCCAGGAGGAAAACTTTCCTCCCGGGGTGGTTTCTCTTAAGATAAAGCACCGCAGCCTGTCCGGAGGTTATGACTTCTGACAGATCCGTTTCAAGTCCCATGGAGATGAGTTTGTCTCTCACTGTCTCCGGATCCCTTGAAGAATTGTTTGTGAGGAAATAGTATTTCCGCCCGCTTTCTTTTACCCTGTGCAGAAAATCCACGGCACCGTCTATCCATTCTTTTCCCAGGTAGATGGTGCCGTCCAGATCTAAAGCGAAGTATTTTATCCTCCGGATCAGATCCCCGGGGTCTTTGTTTATCTCAGGGATATTTGGGACATTTTTCATCTGATATCCTTTCTGCCGGGTTCGGCCTGATCACATAAATATCATGCCAAATACGGCAGATACGCCTATCCAGATGATGGGATGCAGCTTCTTCGCAGGAGGGACAAAATTCGTGATCAGTAAAAGTATGGCTGCCATTACGACAGAGGCGATG